>NZ_AXAB01000056.1:0-62518 GCF_000472645.1 Bradyrhizobium sp. WSM2254
TACTCATCTGTGGACGCCCCGCGAGATGCAAGCGATTTTTGAAGAAGATCGGCACGTAGTCGGATGCTGCCATCTGTCCGGCCTCTGATGGTGCAGCGATGAAGCTGCGGGCCCGTATGGGAGTTCGCAGACCGGAACCAAATCATAAAAGCGTGCTCTGGGCACGATGAGTACGCCTGGTTCTTCCGGCCTCGTCTCGCCGACTGTTGCGCCATACTCTCCTTCGACCGACTACACCTCCGACGACCTCAGGTCCGCCAGGATCACGCCTTGGCTGCGACCGGAGCCCTGTAATTCTCCTGCTTGATAAGTAGCGCCCAGACGATCCGCGCCATCTTGTTGGCGAGGGCGACTGTTACCAGCATGCGTGGTTTGCGAGCCAGCATCTGTTCGAGCCACGAACCCCTTGGCGCACCGCGTTTGCTTGCCTGTTGCACAACCGCGCTGCTGCCGATGATGAGGAGGCGCCTAAGCGTGCGTTCGCCCATCTTGGATGTCGCACCGAGCTTCTGCTTGCCGCCTGTCGATCTTTGAAGAGGCGTGAGACCGAGCCATGCCGCGAAGTCACGGCCTTTGGAAAAGGTCTCGGCCGGCGGTGCTAGAGCGGCGATCGCGGTGGCGGAGATTGGGCCAATGCCAGGAATGGTCATCAGCCTGCGCGATACCTCGTCTTCGCGAGCGCGCCGAGCGATCTCCTGGTCGAGATATGCGATCTTGCCATTCAACTCGGCGAGCAGGTCTAGCATCACTCGTAACATGGGGCGGGCCGCTTCGGGAAGTGAACTGGCCATAGCTTCTTCTTCGATGTGGTCGGTAAGTTTCGCCACATGTGATGGCCCCTTGGGCGCGATCCAACCATACTCCGTGAGGTGTCCTCGGATCGCGTTGATGAGCTGGGTTCGTTGCCGCACTAACAGGTCACGGGTTCGAAATACCAAGCCCGCAGCCTGTTGCTCCTCGCTCTTTACGGCAACGAACCGCATGCTCGGCCGCTGCGCGGCTTCGCAGATCGCCTCAGCATCAATCGCGTCGTTCTTTTGTCGCTTCACAAATGGCTTTACATACGCGGGAGGGATCAGCCGAACGCTATGGCCAAGCTGCGCGAGCTGCCGAGCCCAGTGATGAGCTCCTCCACATGCCTCTAAGGCTACTGTGCAGATCGGCTGAGCCGCGAAGAAATCCAGCAACTTTCCCCGGCTGATCCGTTTGCTGAATAAAGTCCGTCCTTTCCCATCCGCGCCATGAACGTGGAAAACATGCTTGGCGATATCCAGACCGATTATGCTAACCTCTGCCACGGACGCCTCCCTTAAGTGGTGCTAAACACCTCCACTTTGGCACATCGATGCCGTCGGCGGGGCGTCCACCCCATCATAAGTCTTCGTCGATGTCCGGTTCGCCCCGACGCCGACCGCCGTCCACTTCCACGCCGTGGTGGTCCGGACGGTGCGATCGTGGCCGAAGTCGTTTTCGATGGACGGCGTGTTGCTTCGTATATCGACATGCTACCTATCTTTGAAGGTCGGCTCGGTACATCCGCCGCAAACCCAAGGGAAGGTCCAATCAGCGGTGCGCTTTGCGCTCTCGGGAAGGTACCTGCTCCAAACCGAAGCCTTGATCGGGTTGATTGACTGCCAGACCACATCGAAGCTTCCTGAAGCCTGGAGCTTGCCGATCATGACTGGCTTGGAGAGATGATGATTGGTGTTCATCACCACTTCAAAGCCGCTTGGCGCACTGACTCGCTGGCCGTACATGGCTTGCCTGACGGCATTGACATCAGCCGTGCCTGCTTGACTGACAGCCTGAGTCCACATTCTGAAGCCAAGGAAGGTCGCTTCCATCTGATCATTTGTGGTGGTGTCCCGCTGTTCGTTGAAATCCGCCCACATTTTCACGAACACGTCGTTTTCCGGCGACTTGACGGACTGAAAGTAGTTTCGCGCAGCCAGGTGCCCGGCAAGTCCGCCGAGATCCAGGCCACGCAACTCCCGCTCGCTGACGGTGAGAGACATAAATGGCGTTCTGCTCGTATCGATCTGTTGCTTCACCAGCTCGGCGTACAGTTGAACGTTTGATTCACCGATGACGGTTGAGATCACTGCCGTCTCCTCCGGAGGCATAGGCCTTCACGCTCTGAACGATCTCGCGCCAGTCGGATTGGTCCGGCGATGCGTAGATCGCCGTAATGTCCTCTGAAGGCACACCCTCGGTCGCGAGATAGACGCTCATAATCTCGTTGGTCTTGCGCGGATAGAGATAGTCGGTTCCGAGCAAGACCCATCGGCGAACATTGCCACCCTCCTTGCTCATCAGGTAGCGGATCGCCGGTATCGCCTGCTGGCTCGGCGTGGCGCCCAAGTAGAAAACGTTGCGAGAACTTTCTTCGCCTTCGGATTGAACGGGATAGTAGAGCAAGCCGTTCATTTGCTCGAAAATGGGAATTGCCGCTTTTCGGGAAAGAGACGTCCAGCCGCCAAAGACCACCGCGACCTTGTCCTGGGTCAACAACACGCCGGCCTTTTCGGCAAAGGTGTCCCGATCGGACGCGGGGTCGGCAACGACCGGCTCGAGTCGCTTTCCAAGCAGCCCTCCCTTCCTGTTCTGGTCCGCAATCAGCATCAGGACCGTGTCTTTGAGGACGGACTCGCTAATCGCCAAGTTGCCAGACAGTGAGTGCAGGATACCGACCTTGATCGTGTCTTGGGCGGCGTGAACGAATGAACCGGCGAGGCTCAGCCAGAGCGCCAGCAGCGTCGACAGAATGCCGCAAGACAGCGGTGACTTACTCATGTCGATGCCCCGACGAGTTCGAAAATACGAGTTTCGCGTGTCATGCCCTTGGCAACGACGGCATCAAGAGCCCTGAACTTGAAGAGACTTTCGACCCGAGAGTACACATCCTCACTAACCAGGATCGTTGTCCGGGTATCCTTGTTCAGGCCTTCAAGGCGGGCAGCGAGATTGACGGTGTTGCCGAGCGCCGTGTAGTTCATGCGCTCGCTGGATCCGAGGTTACCGACCACCGCTTCGCCGACATGAATGCCGAATCTTGTGATGAAAGGCTTCAGTCCATCGGCCTCGAACTCGACGTTGAGCCGCTCGCCGGCGGCCTTCGCTGCCAGCACCGCCCGGCAAGCACGGGCGACGTGATCCGCCTGCGGGTTCGGCGCGTTCCAGAAAACCATCAACGCGTCGCCGATGAATTTGTCGACCGTGCCCCCTTCAGCGAGGAACGCTGCCGTCATTGCCGAAAAATACCGCGACGTCTGGCGCATCAGCACGTCTGGGTCCGCAGCCTCGGCAATGGTAGTAAAGCCCTGCACGTCGGTGAAAACCAGCGTGACCTCCTGCTTGACCCCGCCGAGCCTGGTCGAGATGGAATTTTCGATCAACCCGCGGACGATCTCCTTGGGAACGAAGTGGGCGAACGACCATATCGCGCGCTGCGCGAGATTCATTGTACTGCCCAGCGCGTGGATTTCCTTGATATAGGACGTTACCGGCACCAGTTCGGGCTCAGATAATGTCTGCAATTGGCGGGCCTGAGCGGTAACGCGCTGGATGGACCGCGACATCTGGCTGCCGAACATCCAGACGATCGGAAGGAAGGCAGCGCCAACCAGCATCGCAAGGACAAGTCCGGTGAACTGAAGCCTGCGGACATTCTGAACGAAGTCGTCCTGGGCAGCCAGTAGCAGAATGCTGCCGTTGTAACGTTCGCCGAGCGCGAACTTCGTCACTCGGAAGAGAAAGCCCTTGCCCGTCCCGTCATCGATGCTTCCTTCATAGCTGTCCCGGTTGTACGAACCGCGGATCACCGAGGCCATCATTCCCGTATTGATCTCATCGATGCTCGGCAACGACGATCGGGCCGGGTGCGTCATTGCATTCGTAACGAGGTCTGAAAATTCGGGGTGGGCGATAATTGATCCTGCCTGGTCGAAAATCATGACCGTACCATGCTCGCCCGGCCGCTGAGCCTGGACAAACTCGCTGAACGTATCGAGCTTGAGGTCGGCGGCAAGAACGCCCGGCACCTTGCCTCGCAGCGGCGCGCTCACGGTGATGACCGGCGCGCCTATGCTGTACGCGAGGTAGGGCTCCGAAATGTAGGGATTATCCGCTTGCATCGTCGCCCAATACCAGGAACGTTTGCGGGGGTCGTAGCCGTATTTCCACAGGTCGAGCTCTGCAATCTCGTTGCCTTGCTTGTCCTGAAAGATGCGCCGTAGCGGCAGATCGCCGTCCATCGTAGGGCGTATGAGACTGATCGCAATCTCGGCGTTCGCCGGCGCGCGCAAGCTCTCGCGCTGCTCCTCGGTAAGGCCTCTGATGCGCCGCACCTGGAGCCAGGCACCATTCTCGAAACCGGCATAGATGCTGTCCATCTGCGGATATTCTTGCAGCGCGGCCTTGAACAACGGAATTGCACGGCCGGTCTCGCTCCTCTCATTGGAGTCTGCGACGCTCGAACTCGTAGCCAGCACATGGACCAGGGACGAAATCGTGGAAAGCTCGCCCTGAAGCCGGCCGAGCACCTTGGTGCTGGTTGCGTCCATGTAGGCCGACGCGGCTTCGCGCGTGGCAAAGCGCAACGAGCGCAGTTGAATGGCGACCAGCAGCAAGGTCAGCGCCACGACAAACGACATGACCGCAAAGGTGATGGAGGTCCGGAAGGTGAACATCCGTGTCTACCCGATCGTCATTCAGGCGCTCTACGGTTCGCTTCGGCGCGATTGCCCGCTCACCGTTTGCTGGCTGTCGTTTATCCGAATATTCCCGCTGTCGCGATAGTACTCCAAAAAGCAGTAATGGCTGCTGTCCAAATGTCACATGGAGGTTGTGTCACCTTCATTTTGACCTTTCCAGGCCAAACCCACCATTTAAGCTACTGTCGGAAAATGGAGTTTCGTCCGCTTCAGCGGTGAGCGGGCTCATCATGAGCTTGTATTGTCCGGAGCCTGCCGCGCCTGACAAGCTGTCGCTAACCTAGGATAGCCCACCCATGTGGCGGCAGCGTAAGCTCGGTCCTGCCGCCCGCCCTGCACACCGCGCCTGATCCTGCGAGCCTGTCGACGCCGGAATCGATGGTGCGTCCGACCGTTGCGTCGGCCAGGTTCAGCGCAACCCATAGCCGATCGCCTTCATCGAATGCTTCGAAGACCAGGTCCGTATTGCGAATCTCGACCATGCGGGTCTTCGCCCGAACGAGCCATGGATGCCTCCGCCGTAGTCCGATCAGCTCCTGATGCAGCCGGTACGTCGGCCAGCCGAATGGCGCCAGCTCGGCCGGCGCCGCCGGAAAGGCCGGACGGATCGCGTCGTCGCCTCCGGCCCGGCGCTCCTTGATTCCACGGAACGCCTGTTCATCCCCCGCATAGATCGAGGGGGTGCCGCCACAGGTCATGAGAATGACCAGCGCGTGCGCGATGTGCCGTTCGTCCAGAAGCTGGCTCGCGATCCGCGTAACGTCGTGATTGCCGATGAACGTCTGCGGCACGAACCGGTCGATCATCGCATTGTGCCGCGCGAGCGCCCATGCGAGCTCATGGAAGTTGCGATCGTTCAGGGCGCTCCAGATCGCCTTCCAAAGCTCGTACTGCGTGACCGCATCGACGCCGGTCGCGTCGACGAAGCTGGCATAGTCACCGTGGATCACCTCGCCGAAGATGTAGGCGTCGGCATGCCGCGCGCGAACCACGGGCAAGACGCGGTTCCAGAATTGCCGCGGGACAGCATAGGCCGCGTCGAGGCGCCAACCATCGGCACCGCGATCAAGCCAGTGGTTCATCACACGTATGACATAGTCGGCGACCGCGGGTTCGTCATGATTGAGCGTCACAAGCTGGTGGTGACCTTCGAAGGTCGCGCAATCAGGCTCCTTTCCGTCCGCCGGCCAGGTCAAGCGAAACCAGGAGGCTTCCGGCGATTGCGGACCGCCAGCGACGGCGCGCTGAAAGCGCGGAGATTGGCGGCCCATATGGTTGAACACGCCGTCCAGGATAATGCGCAGGCCGCGGCGACGAGCCGCTTCGACGAATGCGTCGAAGTCCGCATCGTCCCCAAGCCGCCTGTCAATCAGGAGGTGATCGGTCGTGTCGTAGCCATGGGTCGACGAGGCAAAGATCGGCCCCAGCAGGATACCGGACGCGCCGAGCTCCACGGCGTAATCCAGCCACCGGACAATGTGGTCAAGGCGATGCACGATGCCGGTACACGCGCTGGCCTCCCGTTCGGCGCCGACGAAGCCGAGCGGATACACATGCCACCAGATGGCGTGCTCGATCCAGTTGTTCACGCGCCCCTCCAAGCCACATTCACTCCTCAAGCCGGTCGCCACCCTTGACGAAGATCATGCCGATCGCACCGAGGGTCAACAGCACGGCGATCGGAACGAGACCGACGGCCTGGGACTGAAAGCGCGCCGTCAGGATTCCAACCAGCATCGGAGCGATCCAGACTGTCGTGCTGGCGGTCAGGCCGAACAGCCCGAAATAGGAGCCAACACGCATCGGCGGCACGATCTGAATGATCATGGCGCGCCCCGACGCGATCGAGGCCACCGCGAACGCCGTCATCGATCCCGACAGCAGCATGAAGGCGATCTCGGGCACGGTTCGAAAAACCGGGCCGCTCCAAAGCGGCCGCGCGGCCGGGTCATGGGGCCAGAAGAAGATCATCCGGTCCGGCGTCGTGCCGAGCACCATGACCAGCAGAACGACCGTAACCGATATCTGGACGATGATGGCGCGGCGCGTGCCAAGTCGCGCGTTCAGGCTTGCCGCCAGCAAGCCGCCGAGAGCAGCGAATGCGATCTTGACGACGGCAAAACTCAGCAGCTTGAAGCCGTGCCATCCCATCACGCCCGAAGCATAGATGCCTTCGAAGATGATGAGGGTGTGAAAGCCGTCGGCATAGAAGGTCCGGGCGATCAGGAATTTCAGCAGATTCGGCTGCTTTCGCAGACCGGCGATCAGGTCGAACACGTCCCTTGAACCGAGGCGGATCGCCCTCAGGAAGGTCTCGCCCGATGCCGGCGCGTCGATGGTGAAGCGAAGCAGCATCAACAGGCCGACGCAGCCGAGCGCTGCGATCAGAGGCCCGATCGATCGCTCCATCTCGTGGCTTGCCTGCGAGAAGCCAAACAGCGGCACGTCGGGGATCCCGAACCAATGCAACTGCCCGGGAAGCGCAAATCCCCACAACAGGAACGTCATGATGGCGACGGACACGAGATTTGCGACCCCCAGGCTGACACCCGAGTAGCGGCCAACCCGCGACATCCCGACCGCCGGTCCCAACATCGCGTTATGCAGGATCTCGGAATAGACGAACAACAGATTGAGCGCCATCACGATCACCAGCACGGCATGAACCGACAGTCCGCTGCGGTCCGGCTTCGCCCACCACAGGCTGACCAGCAGCGGCAACGAGATCAGGATGCAGGCCGTGATCCACGGCTTTCGCGGGCCCATCCGGTCGAGCGAGGCGCCGAGAAACGGCACTGTCACGGCTCCGACCAAACCCGCAACAAAGCCGTATCGAGCAAACAACGTCTGCCCAAGCACGGGATCGCCGATCATGATCTTGCTGACATAGGGTGCAAAGATGTAGATCTTGAGCAGCACCAGATACGGGATCCGCGTCGCCTCGTAGCCGACCCAGGACCACGCACTGAGCGTCAGCGTGCGAGAGCCGGAGTTCGCGGTCGTGACAGGTCGCAACGCGGCGATAACATCCTCAGACATCCGGTGCGTTTCCCTGTGGCGCGGCTGCTACGATCACGCGCGATTGTTGCGACGGGCTCTTTTGCGATCAGCCACCACAAACCAGGTGACCAATGCCGGCCATGGCATCGATCCTATCGTCACTGATCGCGATCCGCCTCATCTGCGCGAGACGTCCGCGCACTTCCATGGATATGGAAATATGCGCCGGACGCGCGGATCAGTTCGTATGCCCACCCGGCGCGGCGATGCGTGCGAGCCGCGGCGACAGCGCGCCATCCGGGCCTAGCTTGTCAGCATGGAACTGAAGTCGCGCGGCGATGCGGCCGAGCCCGACGCCCTCCGCCCAGAACATCGGGCCTCCCGTGTGCGCAGGCCAACCGTAGCCATTGAGCCAGACCACATCGATGTCAGACGCGCGCTGCGCGATACCCTCATCGAGGATCTTCATGCCCTCGTCGATCATGGGATAGAGCAGCCGCTCCAGGATCTCATCGTCCGTGACCTGACGCGAACGATAACCCCGGCTCCTCGAAAACTCGGCAATGAGTGCCTCGACTTCCTGCGACGGCGTCGCGACCCGCTCTGCGTCGTAGTCGTAGTAGCCCTTCGACGTCTTCTGGCCGCGGCGGTCACGTTCACACAGCAGATCGCGAATGCTTTCGCCCTTCGAGGTCTCGCGCCGCCAGCCGAGATCGAGGCCCGCCAGATCGCTCATCTGGAACGGCCCCATCGGAAACCCGAATTCGGTCAACACGCGATCGACATCCCAGGGTCTTGCGCCTTCGAGGATCAGCCTCTGCGCCTGCGCCTGTCGCCGGCCCAGCATGCGGTTGCCGATGAACCCCGGGCAGACGCCCGAAACGACGGCGATCTTGCCGATCCGTCCGGCGAGGTCCATGGCGGTCGCAAGCTGCGCCGGCCCGGTCTTCGCCCCACGTACGATCTCCAGCAACCGCATGACGTTCGCCGGCGAGAAGAAGTGCAGGCCGATCACCGCCTCGGGCCGGTGCGTCTCCGCGGCAATCACGTCGATGTCGAGCCGGCTGGTGTTCGACGCCAGAATGGCGTCCGGTTTGGCGATCGCATCGAGCTTGCGAAACACATCCTTCTTGACCGCCATGTTCTCGAACACGGCCTCGATGATGAGATCGCTGTCGGCGAGGTCGTCGATGCCGAGGCTCGGCGTCAGCAATGCCAGCGCACGCTCGGCGTCTTCCGCGGCGAGGCGGCCGCGGCTTACGGCGCGCTCGTAGTTTCGGCGGATCGCGGCGATGCCCCGCTCCAGCGAAACCTGGTCACGCTCGACGATCGTCACGGGAATGCCGATCGACAGGAAGTTCATGGCGATGCCGCCCCCCATCGTACCGGCGCCGAGGATGCCGACGCGTTGGATCGGGATCCGCGGCGTATCGGCACTCACACCATCGATCCTCGCCGCGTCGCGTTCGGCGGCGAGGATGTGCTGCTGTACCTCCGACAGATCGAGCTCGCGCTGGCTCATGCAGTTCCCCCATGAAAAATCTCGAACAGGCCGGCGGCACCGATGCCGCCTGCGCAGCACATCGTCACCACGCCGTAGCGGGCCTTGCGGCGCCTCCCCTCATGCATCAGATGTCCGACGCAGCGCGCGCCCGTCATGCCATAGGGATGACCGATCGCAATCGCCCCGCCCGAGACGTTGAGCCGCTCGTCGGGAATGCCGAGCCGGTCGCGGCAATACAGCAGCTGCGAGGCGAACGCCTCATTCAGTTCCCACAGGTCGATATCGTCGATCCGCAGTCCGTTGCGCTCGAGCAGCTTCGGTACCGCGAAGACCGGGCCGATCCCCATCTCCTCCGGCGCACATCCGGCGACCGCCATGCCGCGATAGGCCCCGAGCGGCTCCAGACCGCGCCGCTCCGCCTCCGCGGCTTCCATCAGGAGCACCGCCGCGGCGCCGTCGGACAGTTGCGAGGCGTTTCCGGCGGTGACAAATCGCCCCTGCTTGACAAAGCGCCCGCCGCCGAACACGGGCCTGAGCTTCGCGAGATCCTCAAGGGTGGTTTGCGGACGATTGCCCTCGTCCCGCGTCAGCGTAACCTCCCTGCTGGCGATTTCGCCGCCGGCGTGATCCATGATCGTCATCTCGGTCGTGAGCGGCGCGATTTCCCGGTCGAAGCGGCCTTCGGCCTGCGCTGTCGCCGTCCGCTGCTGCGATCGCAGGGCATAGTCGTCCTGCGCCTCGCGACTGACGCCGTACCGCTCCGCAACGAGCTCGGCCGTCTCGATCATCGAGCTCGTGAGACCCGTCGCGCGGCGGAGGATCCAATCGTCCCACGCGCGGTAACGATTGACCTTGTCGTTCTGCACCAGGCTGATCGATTCCAGGCCGCCGCCGATCGCGACCGGTGCACCGTCATTGATGATGTATTTCGCGGCAGTCGCGATCGCCATCAGACCGGACGAGCATTTGCGATCGATCGACATCGCGGCGACGCTGTCGGGAAGTCCGGCGCGTAGCGCAGCGTGACGGGCGACGTTGTTGCCGGAGGTCCCCTGCTGCTGGGCGGCGCCCATCACCACATCGTCGACCTCGGCTGGATCGAGCCCGGCGCGCTCGACGACTGCGCGAATGACGTGGCCCCCCAGCGTCGGCGCCGTCGTGTTGTTGAACGCGCCTCGATAGGCCTTGCCGATCGGCGTCCGCGCCGTCGATACGATCACAGCTTCGCGCATCAAAACTCCTCCTGTCCGGAACGTCCCGTCGATCAACCGCGCCGGGTTTTGGCCTGTGCCCTGCGTTCAACTGAGCTCGGCCGACGAATATCCGAGGATGGCACGCGCGATGACGAGCCGCTGGATCTGGCCGGTGCCCTCATAGATGTCGGTGATGCGGCCATCGCGCAGGAATTGCTCGACCGGATGATCGTGGCTGAGGCTCATTGCCCCCAGCAGCTCCATCGCGCGCTGCGGACCGCTGCGACAGAGCTCGCCGCCCTTTGCTTTTGCGACTGATGCCTCGAGATTGTTGGGCTCGCCGCGCGCCGCGAGCCAGGTGGCCCGCAGCACCGTCAGCGTCGCGGCCTCGATGTCGGCCTCGAGCTCCAGCAGCGTCTGCTCCGTGGAGGTCCGATCGTGCGGTCCCTTGTCCCAATCGACCGCGATCCCTTCCTCAGCCAGGCGATCCCGCGCATACCGGAAAGCGCCGAGCGCCTTTCCGATGCCGCCCGCGGCGACGGTCGGACGGGTAACGTTGAACGTCTTGAGCACCCCTTTGTAGGAGGCGGAGCCCTCGTCCGCGCTTTGCGGCACGCGCTCGTCGCCACCGATCAGGTGGTCGCGCGGGATGCGGCAATCACGAAACGCGTAGGCCGCGGTATCGCTGCTGCGAATTCCGAGCTTCTTTTCCTTGCGGACCAGCTCGAACCCGGGCGTGCCCTTCAGCACCAGGAACGATTTGATGCCGCCGCGACCGGCCGCCTTGCTGACGGTCGCCCAGACGATCGTGCCGTGGCACCGCACGCCATTGGTGACGAAGATCTTGTCGCCATTGAGCACCCACTCGTCGCCGTCGAGCACGGCGGTCGTCTGGATCGCCTTGGTATCGGATCCGGCACCCGGCTCGGTGATCGACATCGCCAGCATCAGATGCCCCCACCGCTTCTGCTGCGCGGGCGTGCCGGCCGCGCCCAGCGCCGCATTGCCCAGCGCCGATGGCGCCTGGCGCAACGGCACGCCGTTGTGCGCCTCGCGCTCGATCCTGATCAGCATCTGCAAGACCACGGATGGCGTGTCGTCGCTCGGCCGACGCCGCATCCGTTCGAGCAGCGAGGGGAACGCCGCGGCCTCGGCAAACGCCTTGGGCAGGATTTCGTCCTCGTGCGCGTCGTAGTGGCGCGCGTATTTCTCGCTGGCCTTTGCCTCCTCGGCGACACCAGAAAGAATTTCCAGATCGGTGTCGGAAAGCGTGAAATCCACCATGCTGCTCTGCTCCTTCATGCCGCCGCGAGCGCGCCGTGGATGGTCAGCATCCGCGCGTTGCGCAGCCACATCTCGAGCGGAAGGTCGCGGATGTAGCCGTGGCCTCCGAATATCTGCAGCCCATCATCGGCGATCCTGATCGCGCGGCGGTTGACGTAGTTCTGCGCAAGGACCGCCATTTTCGAAACATCGGCTCCTCGATCGAACGCGGCGGCCGCCTTCCACACCAGCCAGCGCATAGCGTCGCACTCGATATGCATATCGGCCAGCATGAAGGCGATCGACTGCTTCCTTGCGATCGGCTCACCGAATGCGACACGTTCCCTGGCGTACGGAATCGCGAAATCGGTTACCGCGCGCACCAACCCCACGGCGAGCGCCGCACCACCAATGCGCAGGCTGGCCAGCAGCGGGCGGATATCCCCGCCACCGCCCTCGCCGAGGACCGCGTCAGGTGGAAGCGAAACGCCGGCAAGCTCGACCCGGGCAAACCGCATCGGCGTGAGCCCGATGGTGCCGCTCTCGCGGGTGATCGTGACGCCTGGGGCACGCGGAGGGACGATGAAGGCCTTGATCCCGTCAATGCCCGGCGCGTCGGATGCCCGCGCGAGCACGAGCATATCCTCAGCCTCCTCGCCGAGTGGCACCAGCCGCTTGACGCCGGTGATCCGCCAACCGTCCGCCCTCGGTTCGGCGCGGGTGACGATCCGCGACGGATCGAACGCAAACGAGTCCTCGTGCAGCGCAAGCGTTGCCACGCGACGCGCATTCCCGCAGAATTTCGGCAGCTCACGTTTCTTCTGTTCTTCCGACCCGAGGTCGATCAGCGGGTTGACAAACAGCGACGATGCAGCGGCGGTGCCGCCGAGCCCGGCGCATCCGGAGCCCATCGCTTCCAGCATCAACGCGCCGGTCAGGGCCGAGCGCGGCGCGCCGTCGCCACCATAGGCCTCCGGAATCGCAAGCGAAGCCAGCCCCAGGGACCATGCTTCGTAGAGCAATTCGGCCGGCGCAGCGCACGTTTCGTCGGCCTGCCGTGCCCGCGGCGCCAGCTCCTCCTTCGCGAAGGTGAGGAGCATGTCGCGGATCTGGCTCTGTTCGTCAGTGACATCGAAGCTGATCATGATGCCATGGCTCCGCTGTCGAATGCGCTCGCGCGGTCGTCGCGGCCGGCGGTGCTCAGTGCGCGCATGGCGACGACAAGGTCCCGCGCCCGCTCGAACACCGCAAATCCCGCGGTCGAGAGCGCTTCGCGCGCGAAGGGTGACAGCAGGGTGTAACTGTAGATCAGGACGGGCTTTGATCGGCGCGCGCGGAGCGCGCCAAGCGCCGCCACGTCCAGCGAGATGCTGCGTTCGTTCGACAGCGACAGCGCCAACACGACGGAGTCGACGTCCTCGCCGTCAAGCAGCACCTCGAGCGACTGAAGAACGCCGCCCGTGAAAATGCCTTGCGCCGTGACATCGATCGGGTTCGCGGCGGAGCCATAGGAGGGGAACGTCGGTCGAAGCCGCGCCTGCAGCGTCTGATCCAATACGGGAACGCTGAACCCGGCTTCCGTGAGACATTCGCTCAGGACGGTTCCGGCGCCTCCCGCTGTCGTGACGATGCCGACACGACGCCCGGCGGCGACCGGGTTGGTCAGGCGTCCAAGCGCTGCCGCGATCGCATCATCCGGATCAGCGACCGCGATCACGCCGGTAGCCGCGAACATCGCGTCAAAATCCGTAGCCACGCCCGTATCGCTTGCGGTGTGCGCGACAGCCGCGCGGCGGCCGGCTTCGGATCGGCCGATCTTGATCACGATCACCGGCTTGCCCGCCGCTTGCGCCCGGCCCGCCGCAGCCGCGAACCGCTCGAAATCACGTACCTCCTCAAGGTAAGCGATGATGGCCGCACAGCCGGGATCGCCTGCAAAATGCGCGATGAAGTCGACCCCGGTGAGATCGCACTCATTGCCCGTCGTGACGACATGGCCGATCTCGAGGCCGGCGGCGCGCCCGCGACTGAATAGCGAGAAGCCGAGCCCCCCGCTCTGCGCCACGATCGCCACGCGACCGCCAGCCGCGTTTCGCGTCGAGCCCGAAAGCGAAGGCTCCGCTGCCGCGCTGAATGTCGCCGCGACGCATCCGGCGACGTTATAGAACCCCTCGCAATTCGGGCCGCAGATACGGATTCCGGTGCGTCGCGCAATGTCCGACAACCGCAACTGACGTTCGGCCTTCGCAACGCTTTCCTCGGCGAACCCCGAAGAAATGATGATCGCCGCACGAACGCCGGCCGCGACGCATTGTTCGACGATGTCGCAGACCAGCTCCGCTGGGAGGGCGATGATGGCGAGATCGATCGGGAACTTGACCGCGCCAATGGCGGGATAGCAGCGCAGGCCGTTGACCTCGCGGTAGCTCGGATTGACCGGTGCAATCCGTCCGGTGAAGCCGGCGCGGCGCAGCACCCGCAGCAACATGCCGCGGATGGAGCGCTGTTCGGCGGGAGCGGCGCCGATGACGGCAATCGAGCGGGGAGCAAGAAAGGTAGCGATCGACGCCGCGTCCAATGGGCGGAGAATTTTGTTCAAAGGACCATCCATGCAATGTTTCGGGTCTGGTCAGCGCGGCAGTCCGACGAGATGTCTCGCCATGATGATGCGCTGGATCTGCCCGGTGCCCTCGACGATGTTCAGCGCTTTCGCGTCGCGAAACAGCTTCTCGACGAGGTGATGACCGGCACCTGCCTCAAGCCCGACGATCTCCATGCCGGCACTGGCGAGATCCTGGGCGGTCTCGGCGGCAAACACCTTGGCCATCGAAGCGTCCACGATGTTGGGAATCCTGCTGTCAGCCTTCCAGGCCGCGCGAAGCGTCATGAGCCAGGCCGTGCGAAGCTGCCGGTGCATCGCCTCCAGCCGGTCGCGCACCCGTATCGACCTGAACGCGCCTGACTGCTTCGCGAAATTCAACGCCTCGTCATAAGCGGAGCGCGCCAGGCCGACGGCGCTCGCCGCGACGCCAACACGCGTCGTGTTGAGCGTTCCCATCGTGGCGCCGTAGGCGCTTGACCTAGACGTGTGTTCGGACCGCTCGCCGCCCAGGATGTTGTCACGCGGGACCTCGCAGTCCTCGAGGATGAACGACACCGACTCATAGGCGCGGAGCCCCATCTTGTTCTCGACCTTGATCCCGGTCATGCCGCTGTTGCCACGCTCGACGAAAAACGACCGCTGCCCGGAGCGGCCCTTGTCGGGATCGAGATTGGCCTGCACCAGCACCCAGTCGGCGCGAGCTGCATTGCCGATGAAGCATTTGGCGCCGTTGAGCAGAAAGCCGCGATCGGTGCGCGTCGCGCGGGTACGGAACGCCGCCGTGTCCGAGCCTCCGCTTGGTTCCGTCAACGCGAAGCTGCCCCAGCGTGGAATCTCACTGCCGCGGAATGGCCCAAGGAAGTGCTCGCGCTGCTCCGGCGTGCCGGCGGCGGTGACGATCGGCGCCGGCAGTCCCGGCCCTGGCGCAGCGACACCCATGCCGCGATCCCAATAGGCATTCTCCTCATTGATTGCGGCCATTCGGACCGCGGGACCTTCAGGCACCGCGCCGTCGTCGACCGGCCCGGGATGCCTCCTCCGGAAATCGACATACAAGGCGAAATAGGGATGATCGGGCGGCAACGGTGCGCCGTTGCGATCGGCCTCGAGTCCGGCCGGCCGTACCTCGCGCTGCCCCCACTCCCGGATCTGCTCGATATGCACATTGAGTGCGGCGCTGAATTTGTTCACGCGGCGATCCTCTCCGAGATTGTCGCCGCAAGTCCCGCGCCGGCATCCTCGCGCGCGGAATCGGTGCCACCCGCCAGCAGGCCGAGCGCGCGACAGTCCCGCATCGCCTTCTCGACGGGAAAATCACGCATGAAGCCGTGGCCGCCGAGGATCTGAACGCCATTCGGGCCGACGAAGCGGCTCGCCTCGATGGCATCGACGAAAGCTGCCGCCGCCGCACCGACGGCACGGCCTTCGCCGGCATCGATTGCCATAGCCGCATCTTCGATCAGAAGCCCCAACCGCGCGACGGCGACATGCATATCGACGATCAGGAATGCGAGCGCCTGATGATGGGCAATCGGCTTGCCAAATGCGACACGGTCGAGCGCGTAGCTGCGCGAAAACCCGGCCGCATCGGACAGCACACCCCAGATCAGCGACGCGTAATAGATCCTGATCCTGGCGAGCGCCCGCGCCGCACGCATCGGGTCATGCCACGCCAGAATGGGCGTGCCGTCAAACCTGACAGCGCTTGCGCCTGCGGCGTGCAGGGCCGCACCACGGACGGGCTCAAAAGCAAAACCGTCCTTCAACACCCATGCGCCCTGCGGACCAAGGCCGACAAGCACATCCGCCCGGGCGGCGGGTATCCAGGCCACGTGGCCGGCAACGCGCGCACCGGCAGTGTCGCCGGCACTGGGATCCATGACCAGGGCGAAGCGGAGGTCGGACTGCCCGAGGTTCATCCCAAGCGACTTCAGCGGTTCAACCGCGCCGAAAGCCTCGATCACGTAGATCGCCGGCGCGAACCGGTCCAGCGCAAGCGCGGCGCCGGCGTCGGCTTCAGCGAACAGACGATTGGTCCTGACACGAGCGAGCAGACCGAGGCCGGCACCGCCGGCTTCCTCGGCGATATCCAACGCCTCGAAGCCAAGCGCGGCGAAGCGCTCCCGCACGCTTTCGCCGACCGTGCGCGCGGCTTCGAACTCGCGAAGACGGGGACGCAGTTCGTCAGCCGCGAAGCGCCCGATCGTCTCGGCGATGATCTCGTCGCTTTCTCCCCGCGCAAAGTCCACGCCAGTCCTCCCGTGTCGATTGTGCCGGGCGATCTGCAAGCCGGCTCGTTATTCGCCGGCAAACTAGATCGGGGAGGACGGGCGCCGCAATCCGTTGCATGGATATGTCTCTCACTTCCATATCCATGGAAGTGAGAGACAATCAGTTTCCGGCATTTCTCGGCAGGAACCGACGGATCGTCCCGCGCAGCGCCGCGACGTTCTGGTCGAGGTCCCGCTCGAGGCGGTACACCGGCCCACCAAGCGCGATGACGAAGTTGCGGGTGAACGGCGCGCGCGGCAGCGGCATCGCAATCACGCCGATGCCTTCGCTGTAGATACCGCGAGAGAAGAAATAGCCTTGCTTGCGGATGCGCTCGATGTTCGCCATCACGTCTCTCAGCGCCACGCGGTGGCTGCGCACCGGTTCCGCATGATTGCTGCGGTAGACAAGCGTGTCGATTTCCTCATCCGACTTGCTGCTGAGCAACGTCAGGCCGACACCGCAGCGTGCCAGCGGGCGCAGCGATCCCGGCTCGGCCGAATAGGCAAGCGCCTGGTTTGAGCGCAGCACATGCACATATTGGGCGCTGATGTCGCTCTGGGTCCCCACGATCACCGTTTCGCGGGTACGATCGCGCAACTCCTCCATCAGCGGCAGCATCCGGATTTCGCCGAACAGCTGCTCCGACACCCATCGCCCCAATACCGCGATCCGCATGGTCGGCAGATAAGTCTGTGTCTTGCGGTCGTACTCCAGATAGCCCAGCGTCACGAGGCTCTTCAGCATCGCCGCGCCGCTCGAGACGGGGTAGCGGAGTTCGTCGCAGATCGCCTTGAGGCCGAGCGGGCGGCGCGCGCGATCGAAGAATTCCATGATCTCGAACACGCGCCGTGCCGACTTGATCGCGGCATCCGCCATCGGAACCTCCCGGACCTGATCTTCGTACGTGGAGAGACGTTCCATATACGTGTTTGCAGTCCAAGACCACTCCCCTGACGGCAGGAGGCCGACTGGTCGGCAACGGATATTGATCGCCCGTCCAGCGGTGCGGGATATCATCAGAACTAGACGGATAGTGACTTAAGCAGCCATCTCGCTTGGTCACGATCAAAGGAAACGAGTATCGGCCGGCGGTTCGCCAAAATGGTCATGGCGGCCATCGACATATCGGATTGGCGCTGCCGCCAGTTCGTCGGGATCGACGCCGTCGAGCAATGGAATTTGGATTGCGTAGAACGCGCCGCCCATGGCTTCGAGTTCGCCGCGCGCAGGCGTTCGAATGCCACAAATTTTGCAGAAGTGAAATTGAACCGTCGATGCGGCGCGTCCCGGCGGCGTCCACCGATAGTCCGCCTGGGATTCGGCGCCCGCGATGAGACGAAAGCGATCGGACCTCACAGGTACCAGCCAGGAACGAGCCTTGGTACAGCTTGAGCAGTTGCATTTTATCGTTCCCTCGGCGAGGTCGACGTCAGCTTCGAACCGAACCGCACCGCAGTGGCAGCTTCCCGTGTGGACTTTCAACGTCATTGGAACGATCTCCTGTGTCATCTCCGTTCCGCTCCGTCCCGCGGCTCGGTCGCAGAGCGGGTAACCGTTGGGTCATCTCGATCTTGTCATCCTGCTTCGTCATCGATCTTTCCCGTCACGAAGGTAATCTTCGGAACACTGAAGCCCATCGCGAGCCAGGCCGACAGCAGCTTGACGAAGAAAGAGACGGTTTGACGCTTGGGGTTTGGAATATCGTTGGAGAAGCTGGCGCCTGGAAGCGCGTCACTCGTCATTGTTCGCATTTCAATACGGGGGCGCGCTTCCGGAGACCAAAGATATCCATAGAGACTCAGCCAATGCCCTTTCGTGAACTCCAGGAACATTGGTGTATTGCAACAGATGGCGACCACACGGCGGGTCGCAGATTGCGGCGCGAGCCGATGTTCTCTCAGCAGCTCGGTGCCCTTGTCAAAATGGACGCGATCCTTGCGATAGAGAATCAATTGAGTCGCGCCATTTGGCTCCACAATTTTCGGTGCGCCAGGCAAGGCTTCCAGCCTGCCGCCAGCGGTCCGACAGCTTGTGCAACAGCATTCGGTGGCAACGATGGGCGTTCCCTCGACGGCAAGACGGGTTTGTCCGCACGTGCATGAAAGGTGAGTGGTTTGCGTCATGCCGATATACTTTCCGGGATAGGTAGGCCAGAGGGGAGGCGGATGTCGCGGTCGCGGTGATCAGCGCGGCCGATGGGTCGCTACGTCCGCTCATCCACTCACCCTCTATCCACCACCCACTCGGCAGCATCGACAACGTACGCCGCGTGACGAAAATCCCTGATGGTGGCGAGCTTGTCGGCGGACCAGTTCAACAGCATGAAATATTTCGGCCGCCCGCTCGGCTCGTTCGGATCGAACACCAGGATCGCCGGACGTCCGTCGACCTGCCCCGTCACCAGGTGCCAGTCGCTGATCTTCGAATAATTGCCGAAATAGCGCGACACCTCGGCCTTGCCGTTCAGCCTGGTGCGGTTGACGAGCTCGAGCCTGACGTCATCGGCGATCATGGCGCGGATCGCGTCGAAGTCGCGGGCATTGAAATGGCCGACATAGGCGTTGAGCCGCGTGCGGTCGGCTTCCGACAGGCCCGGCTGCGGCGCGTCGTCCGGCTCCTCGGCGAACTCACGCAGCTGCGTGCGCCCACGATGCAGCGCGGCCTTCACCGCCGGCAGGCTGAAATCCATGATGTCGCAGACCTCGGCCAGCGAGCAGCCGAGCACGTCTATCAGGATCACGCTGGACCGCTGCGCCACCGGCAGCCGCATGAAGGTGCGCAGGCTGGTCGCAGCGATCTGGCGGCTTTCCAAATCATCGAGCTGGTCGGCAATCATCTCCACCTCCTCAGCCGAATGCAGCGCCTCCTGCCGGTTGCGGCGGCGCAGGAAATCCAGCGCGGTGTTGTGCGCGATGCGGAACAGCCAGCCCTCTGTATTGACGACGGGCGTGACCGATTGCAGCGCTCCCATCGCCTTGATCAGCGCATCCTGCAGCACGTCCTCACCGTCGATGACCGAGCCGACCATGCGCGCACAGTAGCGGTGCAGCTTCGGCCGCATCCCCGCCAGCAGCGCCTCGATATCGACGGTGGCCAGTGGCTCTGGCGCCATTGTTCCTCCGACTCGCCTGTTCAGGACTCGTCCAGCATACGATAGTTGCCGACGATCCTCACATCACGAACCAGCGGCGGCTCGGCGCAGCGGTCGCGGATGCCGTCCTGGAACGCCTGAAACGCCCTGAGTTTCGGGATCGGGCTCGAGCCGTCCTCGGTCGCGGCCTCGACAAGATGGATGAAGGTGTCGTCCTCCAGCCGCAGCGTCAGATAGCGCACGCCGTCCGGCCCGGCCGCCTTCAATTCCGCAAATACGGCCGAAACCAGCTCGGCATTCCTGTCGGCCAGCTCCGGCTTGGCCTTGTATCTGATCAACGTCCTTCTCATCGCACGCTCCTTGCTCATGTCGCGACCTGGCTCGCGGCCGCCTCACCCCTAGGACGTTTGCCGGCAGCCGAAGGATGCGGCCCGGGAAAAATTATTTTTGGGCGCATCCTTTGCCTCTCCGGCCTCGTCTAGCCCGCAGAACGCGCCGCGACAGGGTGGCGCGACACACGGAGAGAGGGCGATGCAGACCCCGACCAATCGCGCCGAGCAGAACTGGGTGCTTGGCGTCACTGCGCTGGCATCCTTCATGATGGCGCTGGACGCCATGATCATTACGACGGCATTCGCGACCATCCGTGCCGAATTCGGCAGCCCGGTCGAGACGCTGCAATGGACCGTCAACGCCTTCAACCTGACCTTTGCCGTGCTGCTCCTGACCGGCGCCGCGCTCGGCGACCGCTTCGGTCGCCGCCGCATGTTCGCGGCCGGGCTCGCCCTGTTCGTCGTTGCATCGGCGGCCTGTGCGCTCGCAGGCAATGCCACCGCGCTGATCGCCGCCCGCGCGCTGCAGGGTGCCGGCGCCGCGCTGGTGATGCCGCTGGCGATGGCGATCCTGAGCGGCACGTTCGGCCGGGAGGAGCGCGCCCGCGCGCTCGGCATTTTCAGCAGCATCACCGGATGCGCGCTGATCATAGGCCCGGCCATCGGCGGCTTCATCACCGAACATTTCGGCTGGCGCTGGGTCTTCTGGATCAACCTGCCGATCGGCCTGATCGCGATCGCCCTGGTGCTGGCACGGTTGCGCGAAAGCTTTGGACCGGCCGCCGCATTGGACATCGCTGGCCTCGCGCTCGTCGCCCTCGCGGCACTCGCGCTGGTCTGGGGCCTGTTGCGCGGCAACGCCGTGGGGTGGGCGAGCGCCGAGGTCATGGGCGCGCTGATGTCAGGCCTGGTGTTCACCGCCGGCTTCGCGCTCTGGGAATTGCGCGCGGCCGCGCCAATGGTGCCGATGCGGCTGTTTGCATCGCGCGCCCTCGCCTCCGGCATGTCCGCAAGCGTCCTGTTCTACGCCGCGATGTATGGCGTATTGTTCCTGCTGCCGCAGTTCCTGCAGACCACCCTGGGCTTCGATGCCTTCGGCGCCGGACTTCGCCTGCTGCCCTGGACAGCGACGCTGTTCGTCACCGCTCCGATCGCCGGCGCGGTCGTCAACAGATTCGGCGAACGGCCGCTGGTGGTGACGGGATTGCTGATGCAGGCGATCGGCCTTGGCTGGATCGCTGAGATCGTGAGCCCCGCGGTTCCCTACTCCGCTCTGGTCGCGCCGCTGGTGCTGGCCGGCGTCGGGGTCTCGATGGCGATGCCGGCGGCGCAGAACGCCATCCTGAGCTCGGTCGCGGTGGCCGAAATGGGCAAGGCGTCCGGCGTCTTCAATATGGGCCGCTTCCTCGGCGGCATGTTCGGCGTCGCCGCGCTGGTAGCGACCTTCTCGGCCAACGGTGCGGTCGTTTCGCCTGCGCATTTCGCGAGCGGATTTGCCGCGGCGATGAGCCTCGCCGCAACGCTGTCATTGGCCGGCGCGATCGCCGGATTTTTCCTGCCGGCACGGCGACGGACCGCCAGCGCGGCCGCGCCGCAAGATGCTTGACGCTCACAGCGATAGAATTGTCTTCGCACCGCTCGACCTGATCACCGATAGGGATGATGGGTCTCAACCAAGCGCTTGGCTCGCAAGCGCATAGGTTACGGGCATGTTTCCCGAGCGTACGTTGGGATCACGGAAGTCTCCTCCCAGCGACATCGTCGTAACGGTGTCAAAAACAGCAAGGCCTGACCGAGCCACGAAGGAGGAGAACTCGCCGTCGGCGAGGTGCGTATCGAGCCTCAGAAACTCTCCCTCATGGGCAGTCATGTGCGGCGCAATGACGACAATCGCGTCCTTGTCATTTGACGCCACCACGGGCCCGATGACATGGCCGCGCCCAAACGGGCGGCACAGCGCATAGGCCTCCATACGGCCATGCCGGTAGAGGCCGAACCCCACCGATTGCTGCAAGAGAGCGTTGAGCAGCTCCACGCGGGATGCGCCGTACCCCTGCGCATCGAGTTCAGCGACGGCCGCAAGGTCCCCCTGGTCGAGACGGCGCAGCTCGGCTCCTTCCGGAGGACGCGGCATCTCGTCGGATCGCTGCGCCTCCGCTTGACATTGGAACACCGTCTTCTCGGGGCGGAAGCCGAGCGACAGATAGAGTTTGCGCGCTGCGCGCGTGGAATTGAGGCGGAGATTGCGTCCCTTGCACTCCGAAAAAACGCGCTTCATGAGCCACTGTGCCGTGCCAAGCGCCTGAAGGCGCGGAGACGTGATGACCATGCCGACGGTGGCAAAATCCGAGCCATAGGGAAACCACATGGCTGATCCCAGCACCCGTCCGATTTCATCGTGAGCCACGATGCCGTGACCGACGTCACGGAGGAACTGCCAGTCCTCAGCCCGGTGCGGCCAAGCGACGCCGATCGAGAGCGCATGAAGCTGTTCCAGCTCGACGGTATCGATCTCGACAGCACGCGCCTCGAAAGCATCGATCGTAATCGAATTGGAAATGCGGCGTTTCATATCTCTCTCTGCAATCAGCCCGACGTCGCTCGAATGGCGCCACTCCGGGTGCGCTGCAGGCTCCCGGCAAAACCACCATAAACCATCAATCGCGGCAGAATGCGTTTCAGAACAGGCGTCGCACCGAACAATCCGCTAAATCACGATCGCATTCGGCATGGAAACGGCCCCCAGTCCATTAGGTTGGTTCCGTTCCGGCGTACTCGCCATTCCCTATGCTTTGAAAATCGACCAATGACCTTTCTCTTCAATTCCGACGCCGAGCGCGGGACCGTTTTTCGCGACGCCTTCGCTCGCGAGCTCCCTCGCCTCCCGTTCGCGATCGATCCGGCATCGGTCGATACTGATTTGGTGCGCTACATCATCAGCTGGACGGTACCCGACGGGCTCGAACGTTATCGCAATCTTGAAATCCTGTTCTCCGTTGGCGCCGGGGTCGATCAATTTCCGCTATTGGCGATTCCGCCCGAGGTGAAGGTGGTGCGGATGGTGGAAGACGGCATCATCCGGATGATGCAGGAGTATGTCACGCTCGCGGTGCTGGCGCTCCACCGCAACCTTCCCGCCTATCTTGACCTGCAGCGGCGGCACCAATGGCAGGCTCAGCCGCAGAAGCAAGCGGCCGACCGGCGAGTCGGGCTGCTCGGGCTTGGCGTGCTCGGCCGCGCCGTGCTGGAAAGCCTGAAGCCTTTCGGCTTTCCCTTGAGTGGCTGGAGCCGATCGGGCATGACGATCGAAGGAGTTACGACATATTGCGGCCAAGCCGGTCTCAGCCAAATGCTCGGCGAGACCGACATTCTGGTCTGCCTGCTGCCTCTCACCGAGGACACGCGCGGGATCTTGGACTGCAACCTGTTTGCGCAGCTGCCGAAAGGCGCTGCGCTGGTCCATGCGGGACGCGGTGCGCAGCTCGATCACTTCACACTTCTGGCCGCTCTGGACGCTGGCAAGCTCGCCGGCGCCGTCATCGATGTAACCGAACCCGAGCCACTGCCTTCGGATCATGCCTTGTGGGCTCACCCGAAGGTGCTGCTCACCCCGCATGTGGCGAGCGCAACTCAGGCGGAAACCGCCGCGCGGTCGGTCATCGACAACATCAAACGATACGAGGCGGGCCTTGATCCCATCGGGCTCGTGGATCGGACTCGTGGTTACTGAGAGGAGCCCAACTTGCTGCTGAAATCGATCGATCCCAATCCGAGCTTCGCCCCCAAGGAGTCCGCCCCGATGCCCGAGCGGCTCATTGCCGGCGCCCCCCACTTCAAGACCTGGGCGCAAGACGTGGCTAAGGGCGAACTCGTGCATACCGGCATATGGGAGGCGACCCCGGGCGAGACACGCTCCATCAAGGGAGAGACCTTCGAGTTCTGCCACATCATCTCCGGTATCGTGGAGATTACGCCCGACCACGGCGATCCCATGACCTTCAGAGCCGGCGACAGCTTCGTCATGAAGCCCGGATTTACGGGTGTATGGAAGACCGTCGAGACGGTCCGCAAGATCTACGTCACGGTGTCATGAGCCTAAGCTTCGATCCCGATCGGATTTCGCTGCCCATCGGCCACTTCATCGGCGATCGGTTGCTGGAATCTCCTGGCCTGCTGCCGATGCGCCGCCCCTCGGATGGTGCGTTCTACGCCGAGTGTCCCATCGCCTCGGAAGAGGTCGTGGACGAGGCGGTCCAGATCGCCAGGAAGGCGTTGAAGACGAGCAACTGGGGTGGCGTGCGGCCCCGAGAGCGAGCCAACGTGCTCCGGCGATGGGCCGATCTCATCGAGAGCGAGGCCAAGACGCTCGCCAAACTCGAGGCGGTTTCATCCACCCGCCCGGTCGGTCAACTTGTTGCGGGAGACATCGCGGTCACCGCAGAGCAAATCCGTTTCTTCGCTGAATTCGCGGACAAGGAAGGCAGCGATCTGGTGCCCACCGACGACAAGCACCTCGGCATGATCATGACTGAGCCCTTCGGGGTCGTCGGCGCCATTACGCCCTGGAATTTTCCCGTGTCCATGGCAGGCTGGAAGCTCGGACCGGCTCTTGCTGCGGGCAACGCGGTCGTGCTCAAGCCATCCGAAATGACGCCGTTCTCGGCCGTCTTCCTCGCCCAATTGGCGGTACAAGCGGGCCTGCCCGCGGGGCTGGTCAACGTCGTGCTCGGCGACGGGCAGACAACCGGCACCGCCATGACGGGACATCCCGACGTCGCCAAAGTGAGCTTCACCGGATCGACTGGCGCTGGCGCGGCCATCATGGCCAATGTCGCGCACACGGGCATCAAGCCAATGACGCTCGAGCTCGGCGGCAAGAGCCCACAAATCGTCTTCGCCGATGCCGATCTCGATCAGGCCGCTTCTGCGATTGCCGGCAGCATCATCGCAAATGCCGGGCAAGCCTGTGTCGCCGGATCGCGGCTCATAGCCCACGCCTTTGTGGCCGAGCCGCTCGTTGAGGCCATCCTCGCTCGTATGAAAGCCGTTCAAGCAGGCCCCACCTGGGACGTCGCAACGACCTATTCCCCGATCATATCCGAGGGGCAGCGCACGAGGATTCACTCGCTCGTGCAAGCAGCCTGCGCCGAGGGCGCAGAATGCCTTACCGGTGGCGAACCGATGGAGGGCAAGGGCTATTTCTATGCGCCGACGCTTCTTGCGAAGGTCGATCAGTCTTCTCCCGCCGTCACCGAAGAGATCTTCGGACCGGTACTGACCTTGCAAACGTTCACGACCGAGGAGGAAGCCTTGGCGCTCGCCGACCACCCGACTTACGGTCTCGCTGCCGGGCTCTTTACCCGCGATGTTTCACGGGTCATGCGGATCACACGCGCAATTTCCGCTGGCACGGTGTGGGTCAACCGCTACGGCCGATCGCGTGACCACATCCTGCCGACCGGGGGCTACAAGCGCTCCGGCATCGGCAAGGACCTCGGCCGCGAGGCCTATCACGCCAACCGCCGCTCCAAGAGCGTGCTCATTCAGGTTTAGAGCCTCCATGAAGAACTATACGATCGCACTGATTCCGGGCGATGGCATTGGCCACGACGTGACGGAGGCCGCCTGGGCGGTCCTTGAGGTTGCCGCCAAGCATTCGGGCTTTGCGCTCAATGGCGCCAGATTCCCGTGGTCCTGCGCGTTCTACAGGGAAACGGGCTCGATGATGCCTGCTGACGGCATCAAGACGCTGCGGAAGTTCGACGCCATTCTGCTTGGCGCCGTCGGCTGGCCCGCGGTCGTACCCGATGCCGTTTCGCTGCACGGGCTCCTGCTGCCGATCCGCAAGGAGTTTACCCAGTATGCCAACATTCGGCCGCACCGCCTGCTCGCGGGTGTCAACGGCCCGTTGAAGGCGACCGAGTTTGACATCCTCTGCATCCGCGAGAACACCGAAGGCGAATATTCGGGGGCTGGCGGACGGGTGCATCGGGGCACCGGCGACGAGGTCGCGGTCGAGACCTCCGTGTTTACGCGCGCCGGGGTGGAACGGATTTTGCGATTCGGATTCGCCCAGGCGCGCAAGAGGCGTGGGAAGCTCGCCTCGGTCACCAAGTCGAATGCCCAAAGATACTCGATGGTCTTCTGGGACGAGATGACCCAACGAGTTGCTGCCGAGTATCCTGACGTGGAAGTCACGAGCTACCACGTGGATGCACTCGCCGCGCGCATGATCCTGGCGCCGGAGAGTCTCGACGTCGTCGTCGCCTCCAACCTGTTCGGCGACATTCTGACCGATCTCGGCGCGGCTATTCAGGGTGGACTTGGCTTTGCCGCCTCCGCCAACATCAACCCGGACCGCAACGCTCCTTCGATGTTCGAGCCCGTTCACGGCTCAGCGCCCGACATCGCCCATCTCGGCACTGCCAATCCAATCGCAGCCATCTGGTCCGGGGCGATGATGCTCGATCACCTTGGCGAGCGCGATGCCGCGGCACGCGTCATCGCGGCGCTGGAGACGACCACTTCCCATGGCATCGGTACGGTTCAAGGCAAAGAGCGGACCGAAGCGATCACCACAGCCGTTCTTTCCAGACTCTCCCAATAGACAAGGATCCGACATGCAGAATCTGAGCGACAAAGGGCTGTTCCGCCAGCAGGGCTTGATCGGCGGCCAATGGCAGGCGGCTCTCTCGGGCAAGATGGTCGACGTGATCGAGCCGGCGACGCAGGCTGTTCTTGGTACCGTACCGGACATGGGACGGGATCAGACCCGCGCCGCCATTACCGCTGCCGCCGAGGCATCCCCCGCCTGGCGCGCAAAGACGAGCGCCGAGCGCGCCGCGCTTCTGGAAGCCTGGCATGGGCTCATCATCGCGCATCTGGATGACCTGGCGCGAATTCTGACGCTCGAACAGGGCAAACCATTGGACGAGGCCAGGAGCGAGATCCGGTACGGCGCTTCCTTCGTCAAGTGGTTTGCGGAGGAAGCCCGGCGCATCGGCGGCACGACGATCCCGTCACCAACGGCCGATCGGCGCATCGTGGTTCTCAAGGAGCCGGTGGGCGTGTGCGGTATCATCACGCCGTGGAATTTCCCGAACGCCATGATCACGCGCAAAGTGGGTCCCGCACTTGCGGCGGGGTGCACCGTCGTGATCAAGCCCTCCGAATTCACGCCCTATTCGGCGCTGGCTCTCGCGGTTCTGGCCGAGCGCGCCGGAATTCCCGCCGGCGTGATCAACGTCGTCACGGGCTTGCCGACCGAGATCGGCGCCGAGATCATGGCCAACGAAATGGTGCGCAAGATCTCCTTCACAGGGTCGACCCGCATCGGCTCGCTGCTGATGCGCGGTGCCGCGGACAGCGTTAAACGGGTGAGTCTCGAACTCGGCGGGAACGCCCCCTTCATCGTCTTTGACGACGCCGATCTTGATCTCGCGGTCGAAGGCGCGCTCGTGTCAAAATTCCGCAACGGTGGCCAGACCTGCGTTTGCGCCAATCGGATCCTCGTGCAGGCCGGCATTTATGATGCCTTCGCAGACAGGCTTGTCGCTCGTGTCAATGAAATGACGGTGGGACCAGGCCTCAAGCTCGGTGTGGCGATTGGACCGATGATCAACGAGGCGTCGATCAGCAAAATCAACCGCCATGTCGCCGACGCGCTGTCCAAAGGCGCCCGCATCGCCACCCAACCGGCTACGCTGCCGAAGGGGCCGCAATTTACGGCGCCGATCGTGCTGACCAACGCAACCACCGATATGGTGCTGGCGCACGAAGAAACATTTGGTCCGGTCGCGCCGCTCTTCCGCTTCGAGACAGACGACGAGGCGATTGCCATCGCGAATGCGACGCCGTTTGGACTTGCCGCATATTTTTACACATCGAACCTCAAGCGGTCCTGGCGCGTTGCAGAGGCGCTTGAGGTCGGCATGGTCGGCCTCAACACTGGTATGGTGTCAACGGAGGTCGCCCCATTCGGCGGAGTGAAGCAGTCTGGATTGGGGCGTGAAGGAGCGCAAATCGGGATCGAAGAATATCTCGAGGTGAAAACCTTCCACATCGGCGGGCTGGCTTAGCCAGCGACGGAACGGAGAAGGCGCCGCTCGCGCCCCTCTTTCCGGACAGGCAGCCACCGAGACGGACAAATCGCAGTCTGTGATTTGTTCGGCCCGCGCGGTGGCCTGGAGTGTCCGAGCTACTGAATTCGATCGAGCATCTTGTAGTACATTCCCACCAACGGCAGAAACCATGGTTTGCCAAAGTGGCCGGGCACCGCAGGCCAGCGGAGGCCTTTCATCGGGTTTCTATCCTCTCGTCCCAGCATGGCGTCGGCGATGATCATGCCAAGATGGGTCGACAGCTGTGCGCCATGTCCTGAATAGCCCATCGCGTACCATAGCCCATCTTGGTAGCCGGCTCGTGGATAGCGGTCGCTGGTCATGTCGACGAGCCCGCCCCAGCAGTAGTCGATTGGTATGCCGGCGAGTTGCGGAAAAATTCGCGTGAGACTGTCGGCGAGAACGGCGCCGCTCTTGGCGTCGGACCGCTGATCTGAGGTCGCCGAGAACCGCGCGCGTCCGCCGAAAATCAAGCGATTGTCGGGTGCAAGCCGAAAATAATTGCCGACGTTCATCGAATTGACGCAAGTACGGTTGCCGGGCATCGTGGCTGCGACTTCAGCCGCGTCCAGCGGCTTGGTCGCTATGATGAAGCTGCCGACCGTGACGATGCGCCGTCGGAAGTAGCCGAAATTCGGCGTGGTGTAGGCGCCCGTGGCCAGCAGCACCTGATCGGCGGTGACGCTGCCACGCGACGTCGTCAGGCGGTGGCGCGACCCTTCCCGCGCCTGGGCGGTGACCGCCGCCTTCTCGAAGATGATGGCACCGCGGCGTTTGGCTGCCTCGGCCAGTCCGATGCCATAGCGTCCCATATGCATCATGGCGCTCTTCTTCGAGAGCATCGCGCCGAAGAAGGGCGAACCCACCTCAGAGCTTAGGTCCTGGGCGGAGAGCAACGCGGTCTCCGGATCCACCTCGCGATGGACCGCCTCGAAATTCCGCGCGATTGCATCGAAGTGCTTCGGCTTGGAAGCGAGCTTCAGCTTGCCGGCGCGGCGGAAACTGCATTCAATCCCCTCCTCCGCGATCAGCGCCTCGAGAGTGTCGATCGAAGCATCGAGCGCGCGATAAAGCGCGATAGCTCGCTCCTGGCCCAACTCCGCCTTGGCGGCAAGATAGCTATGAGCCAGGCCGTTATTGAGGTGTCCGCCGTTCCGGCCTGATGCTCCGCAGCTCACCTTGTCGGCCTCGAGCACAACAACCCTGGTGCCCGCTTTCGCGAGCTGGCGCGCGGCTCCCAGGCCTGTGAAGCCAGCGCCGATCACCGCAACATCGTAATGTCCCTCGACCGCCCCTTCAGCGCCACCGCTGAAGGCCGGTGCGGTGTCATGCCAATAAGAGACGTATTTCACCGCAGATCCGTGGGCTTAGAGGCCGAACACATCCGGCAGGCCGGCAATGTCCCTGATTTCAACATAGCCGTAATATGGGTTGGCCGGCTCGTGCCCGCGATTAACCCACACCTTGTTCTTGATGCCGAGATCATGGGCCGTCATCAAGTCGTAACGGAACGAGGAAGAGCAGTGTGCTACGTCCTCGGGCCCGCAGCCTAGCGCATCAAACATGTATTCAAAGCCCTTCATGCGCGGCTTGTAGGATCTAGCCTGTTCGGCCGTGAACACCGCGTGGAAGGGCGCGCCAAGCTTCGCCACGTTGGAAGGGAGCTGCACATTCATGGCGTTCGAGAGGATGACCAGCGGTATTTTATTGGCAATCCTGGACAGACCAGCAGGAACGTCGGGATGCGGCCCCCAGGTCGGTACGCGGTCGTAGACCATCTGCGCATGCTCGACCTTGAAGGCGACACCATTGCGCTTGCAGGCGCGCTCGAGCGCGTTGTGAATAACCTCGGCATAAGGCTTCCAGTCGCCGAGGACCTCGTCGAGCCGATACGCCGCGAAGTCTCTGACGAATTCAGTCATCCGCGGTTGGGGTAGCAGAGCGCCATAGAGATCCTGCGCCGCGTCTGCCATCTGGAAGTTCGTCAGCGTCCCGTAGCAGTCGAAAGTTATGTATTTCGGGCGAAAATGGCTCATCATCCTCATCCTGGCGCGCTTGCGCGATTTCACAGCTGCAAGCATAGAGCGCCTGTGCGGCATAAGATGCGGCTTTTCCGCCGGCTGCAGTCGAAGATATCGTTCACGCGGTGACCTTCAGACGATGTGCCCGTCCCTTACACAGGAGACTGTAGCCGGACAATGGAAACGAGCTAATGACGCAGAGCTCCATCTCGCTCATCGCCTTCGGGCCAGAACATCTCGCAGGCGCCACACGCCTTTCACGTCAAGCCAATTGGCCGCACCGCTTCGAGGACTGGCAATTGGCACTCGCTCTGAGCACGGGAATCGTCGCGGTGGATGCGAATGCCACAACCGTGCTCGGGACGGTTCTGATGACGCCGTACAAGCGCGATGTCGCAACCATCAGCATGGTCCTGGTCGATGAAGCCGCACGCGGGCGTGGATTGGGCCGCAAGCTCATGGAGGCAGTGATCGCTCTGGCGGGATCGCGCGCGCTAAGGCTCGTTGCAACGCGCGAGGGTCTGGCGCTCTATCGCAAGCTCGGCTTTCGCGAAACCGGCACCATCGTCCAGCATCAGGGACAGGTTCGGCGCGTCGCGCCTCCCACGCATGTCCTGCCGCCAGAGGCGCGCGAAATATCCGAGATCATCGAACTCGACAGAAGCGCCTGCGGTGCAGACCGCGAGGATCTGCTTCGTGTTCTCGCGAAGGTCGGTCGCCTCGCGGTACTCGTTGATGGCTTCCGGATTGCCGGATTTGCCGCGGTACGTGCCTTCGGCAGGGGTGAGGTGATCGGCCCCGTCGTGGCCGCAAACGCCGACGACGCGACGGCTCTGCTCGCCTATTTCATGGCCGAGCGGGAAGGACAGTTCGTTCGCGTGGATACCGCCGAGACACCCCGACTAGGGTCCTGGCTCACCGATAAGGGCCTCGTCCGCGTGGACGAGGGCGTTGCCATGCAGCGCCCCGTCATTCCGCGATCCAGCGACGCGCCGCTCACCACATTCGCCCTTGCCAGCCAGGCTTTCGGATAAGCGGAGATCTTTAATGCTCAGCAATTCTCTCATCGAGCTCGATCGGGCCCATCTTATCCACCCGGTCGCCTCCTACCGGGGTCACGAGGCCGCCGGGGTCAGGGTGCTGAGATCGGCCAAGGGAGCAACGGTGACCGACGCCTCCGGACACCAACTCGTTGACGGCTTCGCCGGGCTCTGGTGCGTCAATGCCGGCTATGGGCACGAGAGCATCGTTGCGGCCGCTTCCAGGCAGATGCGTGAGCTTCCCTACGCAACGGGCTATTTCAGCCTTGGCTCGGAGCCGGCGATCCGGCTCGCGGCGGAATTGGCACAGCGGACTCCCGGTGACCTGAACCACGTCTACTTCACGCTGGGCGGTTCGGATGCCGTCGACAGCTCGGTACGTTTCATCCGCTACTACTGGCACGCCCGACGCGAACCGCAACGCGACCAATTCATCTCCGTAGAGCAGGGATATCATGGGTCCTCAACGGTCGGCGCCGGGTTGACAGCCCTGCCCGCCTTCCATGCCGGTTTTGCCCTGCCGCTCAGCTGGCAGCACACGATCCCCTCGCACTATGTCTATCGGAATCCTGCCGGGCAGGATGAAGATGCCATCATCGCGGCCTCGCTGGCAGCGCTCGAGGCGAAGATCGCGGAGATCGGCGGTCCACATCGCGTCGCCGCATTCTATGCCGAGCCGATCCAAGGATCGGGTGGCGTGCTCGTGCCGCCCAAGGGCTGGATGAAAGCGATGCGCGCACGGTGCCGGGATTATGGCATTCTCTTCGTGGCGGACGAGGTCATTACCGGGTTCGGCAGGACGGGTCCACTTTTCGCCTGCAGCGAGGACGACGTCGTCCCGGACCTCATGACCGTCGCCAAGGGACTGACCTCCGGGTATGTGCCAATGGGTGCAGTCTTCCTGTCGGATCATGTCTACGACACGATCGCCGATGGGGCGGGCGCAAGCGCGGTTGGACACGGATATACCTACTCCGCCCATCCCGTCAGTGCCGCGGTGGCCCTGGAGGTGCTGCATCTCTATGAGAGCGGCTTGCTTGCGAATGGCGCGAAAGCCGGTGCACGTCTGATGGCCGGCCTTCGATCGTTAAAGGATCATCCCCTGGTGGGCGACGTGCGCGGCCGCGGCATGCTGGCCGCCATCGAACTCGTCACCGACAAACAACGCAAGACGCCGCTCCCCGCCGCGGCCGAACCGGCGCGGCGCATCTTCGACCGCGCCTGGAACAACGGCCTCATCATCCGGGCCTTCCCGACAGGCGTGCTCGGCTATGCGCCGCCGCTCTGCTGCTCCGAGTCCGACATCGAAGCCATCGTCGAGCGCACGGCCATGATTCTTGACGAGACTCTGGCCGATGCGGATGTGCGCGCCGCACTGCAATAAAAATAGGCATGCGTAAGGGGCCGGCAGATGGCAGGTCCGAAACACTACAAATGGGCGCATCTTCGCAATTTTGTGCCGTTGCCTCGGTTTTTTCGGCCACCGCCGCGGGTCCAACCTGCGAGACTTCGAGCGCGGGAAAAGAATGAAAGCCTGGAGGACGCGGCAACTTGGTCGCCATGACGGGACCAGGCCGGCATCCACCACAACGGCCCGGCAGAACAATCTGCCGCTTACCGCAACCTGAGCCATAGCCGTATCCAATAGCGAGGGGATTGAGATGAGCGACACGACGACGAACTGGTCTCATTCAGACGACGCGATGATCGAGCGCGCCATTCGCGGCGGTGCTTCGCGCCGCGATCTTCTGAAGCTGATGCTTGTCAACGGCATGGCAATGGCAGCCGCCGGCACGGTCCTCGGCCGCGCATCGCAGGCGGTAGCGGCGACGCCTGTCAAGGGGGGCGCTCTGAAAGCAGCAGGCTGGTCCTCTTCGACCGCCGACACGCTTGACCCGGCCAAAGCCTCACTATCGACCGACTATGTGCGCTGTTGCTCGTTCTACAACCGCCTGACCTTTCTCGACAGAGCGGGCGTGCCGCAGATGGAGCTTGCCGAATCGATCGACAGCAGCGATGCCCAGACCTGGACGATCAAGCTGAAGAAAGGCGTTACCTTCCACAACGGCAAGGACTTGACCTCCGATGACGTCATCTACTCGCTGAAGCGTCATCTGGACAAAGCAACGGGATCCAAAGTCGCGGCGATCGCCATCCAGATGACCGGCTTCAAGGCCGTCGACAAGAATACGGTCGAGATCACGCTGGCGGGCCCCAACGCGGATCTGCCGACGATCCTGTCCATGCATCACTTTATGATCGTGGCCGACGGCACCACCGATTTCTCCTCAGGCAACGGCACCGGCGCTTTCAAGTGCAAGCAATTCGAACCCGGCGTGCGCTCGATCGGCGTTCGAAATCCCAACTATTTCAAGGGAGGTCCGAATGTCGATTCATTCGAATTTTTCGCCATTCAGGATGAAAACGCCCGCATCAATGCTCTTCTCTCCGGCGACATTCATCTCGCTGCGGCGATCAACCCGCGATCCGTGCGCCTGTTCGATGGCGTGAATGGCTTCGCGCTGTCCAAGACGACTTCGGGTAACTACACAGACCTGAACATTCGCATGGACATGGCGCCCGGCAACAACAGGGATTTCGTGGAGGGCATGAAATACCTGGTCAACCGCGAGCAGATCGTCAAGTCAGCACTGCGCGGGTTCGGCGTAGTCGGCAACGATCAACCGGTATCCCCGGCCAATTTCTACCACAACGCGGCCCTCAAGCCCAAAGCGTTCGATCCGGAAAAGGCCAAATTCCATTTCCAGAAAGCGGGCGTTCTCGGTCAACCAATCGAGGTCATCACGTCCGACGCAGCCAATTCGGCGATAGACATGGCCGTGATCGTCCAGGCCACAGCCGCTGGGATCGGCATGAAGCTCGATGTGAAGCGCGTGCCTTCCGACGGTTACTGGAGCAATTACTGGCTGAAGGCGCCGATTCACTTCGGCAACGTCAACCCGCGCCCGACGCCTGACATCCTGTTCTCCCTGCTCTACAAGTCGGATGCTCCATGGAATGAGAGCCGATTCACCTCGGAGAAGTTCGACAAGATGCTGGCCGAGGCCCGTGCCTCGCTCGATCAGGCAAAGCGCCGCGAAATCTACAACGAGATGCAGATCATGGTGTCGGAAGAAGCTGGCACCATTATTCCGGCCTACATCTCCAATGTGGACGCCGTCACCGAAAAGCTGAAGGGACTGGAGCCCAACCCGCTCGGCGGCATGATGGGCTATGCGTTCGCCGAGTACGTCTGGCTTGCCACCTGATTGGGCTCCAGCGAGGTCCCTGCCCTGGTCCTGAAATCGGAACCGTGGGCGACGAAATCGCCGGGTGATGTGGGAGTGCGAACGTGAGAAGACAGATTTCGTCGCTCGTGATGAGACGGCTACTGATCGCCTTGATCACGCTCTTGATCGTTTCCATTGCCGTATTCTCTGCCACCGCGCTGTTGCCCGGCGACACAGCCACCATCCTGCTTGGACAGTCCGCGACGCCAGAAGCCGTCGAGGGTCTGCGCAAGGCGATGCACCTCAACGATCCCGCGATCATCCGATTCCTGAAATGGATCGCCGGCATCTTCCAGGGCGATTTCGGCACGTCCTACGCCAACAACGTGCCGATCGCCAATCTGATACATGGACGCCTTGCCAACACGATGAAGCTTGCAGGATTGACTGCCGCGATCGCCGTGCCATTCGCCCTGACGCTTGGCATCACTGCCGCGATGTGGCGAGGCACGCTTTACGACCGCATCGTTACCGTCGCCACGATCGGTATCATCTCGGTACCGGAGTTCATGATCGCAACCCTGGCCGTCCTGCTCTTCGCCGTGTATCTCAAATGGCTGCCGGCGCTGTCCTTCACCAACGAGACCAAGTCGTTCTATGACCTGATGCGGACCTACGCGATGCCGGTCATGACGCTCACATTCGGCGTGTCCGCGCAGATGATCCGCATGACGCGCGCTGCCGTGGTCGAGACATTGAACACACCATATGTGGAGATGGCGCTTCTCAAGGGGGCATCGCGTCCCCGGATGGTGCTGAGACATGCACTTCCGAATGCGCTTGGTCCCATCGTGAATGCGGTCGCACTCTCGCTATCGTACTTGCTCGGCGGCGTGATCATCGTGGAGACCATCTTCAACTATCCCGGGATCGCAAAGCTGATGGTCGATGCCGTTTCCACCCGCGATCTCCCGCTGATCCAGACCTGCGCGATGATCTTCTGCCTTGGTTACCTGGCATTGATCACGGCTGCGGACATCATTGCCGTCCTTTCCAATCCGAGGCTCCGATGACGACATCGACTTCGTCCGACCGGCGCGGCATTCGATTGGGCTATCGCGCCAATCCTGTCGGCATCTCGGCTCTGGGCGTGATCCTTCTCTGGGTCGTCGTCGCCCTTTTCGCCCCGCACATGGTCCCCCATTCCGTCGGCGAGATCGTCGATACGGATTATTTCGGGCCTGTGAGCCGAGACCTGTGGCTCGGGTCCGACTATCTCGGTCGGGATATCTTCTCGCGCATCCTGATGGGAGCGCGCTATACGCTCGGCATTTCGCTTGCCGCCGTCTCGATCGCCTGTTTCAGCGGCGTCGCGCTCGGCATGACGGCAGCCGTTGCCGGAGGCTGGCTCGACACCATGCTGAGCCGGTTTCTCGATGCGCTGAACTCGATTCCAAGCAAGCTGTTCGGCCTCGTCGTGGTCGCCGCGGTCGGCTCGTCGATCCCGGCGCTGATTGCGACGCTGTCGGTGATCTACACCCCGGGAGCCTATCGGTTCGCCCGGGCTCTCGCTGTCAATGTCAACACGATGGACTTCATGGTGGTGGCCCGGATTCGAGGCGAAAAGCTCCCCTATCTCATCGCCTCGGAAATCCTGCCCAATATTCTGGGTCCAGTGTTGGCCGACCTCGGCCTCCGCTTCGTCTTCGTTGTGCTACTGCTCTCCGGTCTGTCCTTTCTGGGACTCGGCGTGCAACCACCTTACGCCGACTGGGGCGCGCTCGTACGCGAGAATATCGGTGGCCTGCCCTTTGCTGCGCCGGCGGTGCTCTTCCCCTCGCTCGCCATCGCAAGTCTCACCATCAGCGTCAACCTTCTGATCGACAATCTGCCGCGCAGAATCCGCGACCGGAGCCCCGAATGACGGGAAACCTCGTTGAGATCCGCAACCTCAGGGTTGAGGCGACAACCGACTCCGGCAGGCGGCTGGAGATCATCAAGGGCGTCAGCCTCGATATCGCCGAGGGCGAGATCGTCGCCCTGATCGGCGAGAGCGGCTCGGGCAAGACGACCATCGCCCTGACGCTGATGGGCTACACCCGGCAAGGCTGCAAAATAACAGGCGGTGAAGTCCGTGTGGGCGGCGTTGACATGGTCGGTCTTTCGGAAACGGAACGCGCCGGCATTCGTGGCACGACCGTGGCCTACGTGCCGCAGAGTGCTGCTGCCGCCTTCAACCCGGCGATCACCATCATGGATCAGGTCGTCGAGGTGGCGCAAATTCACAAGCTCATGCCGGCCGCTCAGGCGCGAGCGAAGGCCATTTCGCTGTTCAGGGCCTTGTCGTTGCCGGAGCCGGAAGCCATCGGCGACCGTTATCCTCACCAGGTCTCGGGCGGGCAACTTCAGCGCCTCGCCGCAGCCATGGCCCTGATCGGCCAACCGAAGATTGTGATCTTCGACGAGCCCACGACAGCGCTCGATGTCACCACGCAAGTGGAGGTGCTGCGCGCGTTCAAGACCGTGACGAGACAGCACAATATCGCCGGTATTTATGTCTCCCACGATCTGGCCGTCGTCGCCCAGATCGCGGATCGGATAGTCGTGCTGAAGGATGGTGAAATCCGGGAGACCGGCACCACCAGCGAGATCCTCGAACATGCTCGCCATCCCTATACTCAGGAACTGCTGGCCGCTTTCAGGCCGAAGGCGCAAGAGCGCGTCCCGGAAATCGAAACGACAACGAACCTGCCTTTGCTGATGGTGGACCAGCTGACCGTCGGCTACGGCTCTCGCCTGCGCAATGGAGAACCGTTGGTCAGCGCTGTCCAGTCGATCAGCCTCAGGCTGGACCGGGGCCGAAATCTAGGCGTCATCGGCGAATCTGGCTGCGGGAAGTCGACCCTTGCCCGGGCAATTGCCGGCATCCTGCCGGCCCACGCGGGAGGCATCACCTTCAATGGCCGGGAATTGGGGAAAGCCGGCCGCAGCCGCACCCGCAACGAACTCCGCCAGATTCAGATCGTATTCCAGCATGCCGACACCGCGCTCAATCCAGCGAAGTCCGTGGAAGACATACTGGGACGCCCCCTCACCTTTTATCATGGGACGAGGGGTAAGGCGCGCGATGCGCGCATCAGCGAGCTTCTCGATCTGGTCCGTCTTCCCAAATCCGTGCGCCAACGACGGCCAGGAGAACTTTCAGGCGGTCAGAAGCAGCGCGTCAATTTCGCTCGGGCGCTTGCTGCCGAACCGACGCTTATCCTGTGCGACGAGATCACCTCGGCTCTCGATACGGTTGTTGCGGCCGCGGTGATCGAGCTGCTGAAGGAGTTGCAGCGGGAGCTCGGTCTTTCCTACATCTTCATCAGCCATGATCTGTCAGTCGTCGAGGCGATCTGCGACGAGATCATCGTCATGTATCGCGGTCAGAAGGTCGAGGAGATCACGCCGGTCCGGTCAAAGGTGCCGGAGCATCCCTATACCCGACTTTTGTTCTCTTCAGTGCCGAAACTCGACCCGACCTGGCTAGATGGATTGCAGCAGGATCCAGAGCAGGTGCGGACCTATTGCCATCACTAGCTGGCGCGGTGGCATCAAGCCGGGAAGAGGCTGGTCAGTGGCATGTGGGAGCGCACGATGGGCGACTTGAGGACAACGAAGCTGAAATACTTATCGATGCCGATATCCATATCGGTCAGACGCTCCATGATCGTCTGGTACTCGCCGATGCTGGCGGCGACGAATTTCAGCATGTAGTCGTAACCTCCCGAGACCAGATGGCATTCAATCAGCTGGTCGACTTTCTCAACCGCGCTCAGGAAGCGGGCAAAGTCGATCTGTCGATGGTTCTTCAGCGTCACTTCCGTGAACACGGTCAGCGTCTGTCCCAGCTTGCGCATGTTGATCTGGGCCGAGTAACCCTCAATGTAGCCCTCGGTCTGCAGTCTCTTCACGCGCATGAGGCATGGGCTGGGCGACAGATTGACCAGTTCGGCAAGCTCGACATTGGTGACGCGGCCGTTCTTCTGGAGCTCGTGAAGAATCTTGATGTCAATCCGATCGAGTTTCATTGACCGCCCTCCACTCCTCAACGGCAGCAGAAAATTCTGCACAGCGAGCAAAAAGCTTACCTCTCTCGCGGCCGACGTCCGCCACCGACTTATATCGTTCGGGCAGAACGCCGTTTTGCAGTACACGGAGGATACAGCATAAAATGCTGGACCACCATCGAATCCGGTGCCGTCGACGCGAATGCGCGATCTAAGATGCAGCCATCGAAATCCAGGAACGCAGGATGCCCGCGCCCCTCTGTCAGATTGAGACCTCGCCTGATCTTCCCAACCGCGCCGACGTGGTGGTCATCGGAGGCGGCATTATCGGAGTGTTCGCGGCCTATTATCTCACCTTGCGAGGCCTCAGCGTCGTCCTCGTGGAGAAGGGGCGGATTGGCGCCGAGCAATCCAGCCGAAACTGGGGTTGGTGCCGCCAGCAAAACCGCGATGCTCGCGAGCTGCCGATGGCAACCAAGAGCCTGGACCTGTGGGAGAGATTTGGCGCTGAAAGCGGAGAGAACACCGGTTTCTCGCGCTGCGGCCTCCTGTACCTGAGCAACGATGAGGCCGAGCTGGCGGGCTGGGCGCGCTGGTGCGACTTTGCCCGCGGCGTGAACGTCAGCACTCGCATGCTCGGTGCGAGCGAAGCTACTTCCCATGGCGTAGCCACCGGGCGCGCCTGGAAGGGCGGCGTCTTCTCGGCGAGCGACGGCATCGCCGATCCCGCCAATGCGGCCCCTGCGGCAGCGCGGGCCATTCTCAAGGGTGGAGGCACCGTGCACCAGATGTGCGCGGCACGTGGATTGGAGACTGAGGGCGGCCGGGTGAGCGCGGTCGTGACCGAGCGCGGTACGATCCGCACCAAGGTCGCCATATTGGCAGGAGGCGCGTGGTCCTCCTCCTTCTGCCACCAGTCCGGCATCCGCCTTCCGCTTGCCTCGATCCGCTCGTCCATCCTTTCGGTCTCGACGGCCGTGAAGGGCTTACCCGATGCATTGCATACCTCCAGCGTTTCGGTCACGAAACGCGGCGATGGCGGATATACACTCGCCATCAGCGGTCGAGGGCGCGTCGATCCGACAGCCCAGCAGCTCCGCTTCGCCCCGCAATTCCTCCCGATGTTCCTGCGGCGCTGGCGCAGTCTGCTCCCCGGCGGCCTCGAAGGTGTATGGTCGGGACATGAAACACTCCGCCGTTGGCGGCTCGACAGCCCTACGCCAATGGAGCGGGTTCGCATTCTGGATCCGGCGCCCGATCGAAGCACAATTGAACTCACGCATCGGCGCGCCCTCGACCTCTTGCCGGCCCTGAGGGACACGAAGATCACCGCTGCATGGGCGGGCTACATCGACTCGACGCCCGATGGCGTGCCAGCCATCGGAGAGGTTTCATCCCTACCCGGCTTGATATTGGCCGCGGGCTTCAGCGGACACGGCTTTGGTATCGGCCCGGGCTCCGGCCACCTGGTCGCGGATATCGTGACGGGGGCGGCGCCAATCGTTGATCCGAAGCCCTACCGACCAGATCGCTTCGCCGGCTTTGCGGTCGGAAAAGTTTCGGATTTCTGAGTGGTGGAGGGACAGCCGATGTCCGAGTGGCATCGGCTGAGGCGATAGCGCCTGCAAAGCCTGAACACTGACCTCACCGGGTTGCCGCAAGGCGAGTAAGAGGATTCACGAAAGTCACGCATATCGGCGTGCCCTCTTTAGGCTGCAGGCCGTTCCCCAAGGAAACCGTCGACGGCAGCGAAGACCTGCCAGCGATTTTTCTCCATGAATACCGAGTGCGTGCCCTCGCCGATCTCGATCCAGCGGCGATATGGCGCCGCCGAGAGCTTGCTGAACACCGTTTGCGCCATGTCCATTGGGCAGTCGCGATCCAGGTCGGCATGGACGATCAGGACCGGCACCGTGAGCGAGGAAGGATCATAAAGCGGCTTGCCAGATGCCCAATATTCTCGGCTGTCCTGAACCGTTCCGTTCGGCGCCCGCAGCTTGTCCGGCCCGAGTCCTGTTTTAGCAAAAGTTGCCTCCGCCCACGCATCGAACCAGGCCGGCGGCAATATCGCGTCCTTCTTGTCATCGGGAACGCCGTTGAGCCAACGGCTCTTGGCCGCGGTGCGCTCGACGATGCGATAGGCGCCGAGGGGGCCGCCGGAATCAGCCGCGCTCGGGGTCGTCCGGAGCCACTGCGGCGCGATCAGAACAAGCTTGTTGACGTGCGCCAGGTTCTCCGAGGCGTAGCGTGACATCAGCGTCGTCCCCCACGACCACCCGATCAGGTTGATCTTGTCGACCCCTCGCCGCGACCGGATAAACGTGGCAGCGCTGCCGACGTCACTCACAGCGACGGGTGTGCGCACGATTGGCTGATTGTTGGACGCCGGTTCTTCCATTTCAGGCGGACGGGTCGACCCACCATAGCCGCGGACATCGACGAGATAGACGTCATAGCCCTCCTGGGCCAGATGATCCATCCAAGACAAGCCGTCCAGGCGAAGGTCGAACGAAGTCGACGCCGGATAGGTCGATCCCGCCACGAACAAGACCGTCTTGTCGGCAGAGAACCGGACCAAGTCGGACCGTCGCTTGTTGCGAACGAAGAGTTCGATCCCTGCGGTGTCGCTCGGGATCATCATCTCTTCGCTGATGATGGCGTCGGTAATCGATTTATGCATCTCGGTGTCCCCTCAGGTTACACGAACCGCCAGTCGAACCTGTCGCCGCTACGTGTGACGTGTCCGGCTGACGTGTTGGCGAAATGAGCCGTGAAAACGGTCGAGCGATCTTCCGCAGCCCGTTCGAGAAGCCAGCGGCGCGATGCGCGGGCGCGCTCCGCGTCCTCACAAAACGCGCTGTTCCAGTCCGGACGATAGATCTGAAGCGGCTGATGCATGATGTCGCCGCTGAAGAGCGCCTTCTGTCCCTGGTCAGAAAGCTGGATAGCGACGTGACCAGGGCTGTGCCCCGGGGTCGGATGGAACGTAAGACCGTCCCCGATCGCAGCCTCGCCATCGACGATCTCGGCCTGTCCGCTCTGGATAACAGGAAGAACGCTGTCCTCGAATACGCCGGCGCTGAAGCCTTCCTTGCCAGCCGGGCCGGACCAATGATCGTACTCGGCCTTGGAGAAGACGTACTTGGCATTCGGGAATGTCGGCACCCAGCGGCCGTTGAGGAGTCGCGTGTTCCAGCCGCAATGATCCGCGTGCAGGTGGGTACAGCAGACATAGTCGACCTGTTCAGGTGAGACGCCGGCTTCCGCCAGCCGGTCGAGGAAAGGCAGATTCAACTGATGAAAGCGCGGCAGCATCGGACGGTTCTTGTCGTTGCCTGCGCAGCTGTCGATCAGGATCGTATCGTGCTGCGTCTTCAGAATCCAGGTGTGGATGCTCGCGATGAAGCGCCCCTCCGCCTCGTCGAAGCAATCCGGGATCATCAGCGCTCGGTGCTTCGCCAGAACCGACTGATCCCAATCCGGGAAGAGGAAGTCCGGGGTGAAACCCGGACCTCGGATCTCGACAACCTGACGAATGGCAACGTTGCCGATCGCGTGCATTGCGGTCATTTGAACCAGACTTTCTTGCTTGTGCAGATTGAAGCGTGACCGCTAGGCCGTGGCAGTCGCGACTGACTCGACCTTGGCCGCTGCCGGCGCCGATTGCAGCCAGAACAAGCCGAGGAAGAACGAGATCGCCGAAATGACCATCACGTAGTACAGACCGGCGTATATATCGCCGCTGGAGATCTGGAGTGCCGCGGCGATCGCCGGCAAGAGGCCGCCGAAATAGCCGTTGCCCACGTGATAGCTGAACGAGACCGACGTGTAACGCACCTGGGGCGGAAACAGATCGGTCATCGCCGATGCCAGCGGACCGAAGATCATGCCGGCAACCGTGCTCAGCGCCGCCAACACGAGTATGATCATTCCGAAATTCATCGCACTTGGATCGGCACGGCTCGGATATCCGGCCTCCTCAAGCGCATGCTTCAACTTGGCGGTGAACGCCGCAACATCCGGAGCCTGCCCTGCGGCGCCAACCGGGATTGGCTTGCTGCCAACGAAAACCGTCGCGACCGCCCCTTTTGCTTCGGACCTGGTCAAATAGGGAGCGCCGAACCGGATCAAGGCGTTCTTGGCCATATCGCACCCTGTGGTGAACTTCGCCGTTCCAATCGGGTTGAATTGGAAGGAGCACTCCGATGAATCCACCGCGACGGTTACGGGTACGGCGGCCTGCGCGGCATGGAGCGCTGGGTTGGCATAGAAGATGAGTGCCTTGTAGAGCGGGAGGTAGGTGAACGTGCCAATGACGCAGGCAGCCAGGATGAATATCTTGGTGCCGTAGCGGTCGCTCAGCCAGCCGAAGAAGATCATCACCGGCAGCGTCAGCATCAGTGCCGCACCGACCAAGAGACTCGCGATCTGCGGATCGACCTTGGCCGTGCCGGTGAGAAACACCAGAGAATAGATCTGAGCACCGACCAGCAGCACGCTCTGGGGGACGACCATCGCAAACATCGCGATCAGCACGCGTTTCAGGTTCGGCAACGCCCGGAGCGTGTCGTAGATCGGAGACTTCGAGAGCGTCCCCTCATTCTTCATTTTGAGGAAGAGCGGCGATTCCTGCAGCTTCAACCGAATCCAGACCGAGATCGCGAGCGGCAACACCGAACTGATGAACAAGATGCGCCAGCCCCAGTCATTGAATGCCTCGGGCGTCATGCTGGAGCGCATGAGATACACGGATAGCATCGAGAGAGCGAAGCCGATCGGTGCAGAGGTTTGCAGCCAGGACGTTAACCAGCCGCGGCGGCCTTGCGGTGCATGCTCTGCGATGTAGGTCGCAGCACCGCCATACTCACCGCCAAGAGCCAATCCCTGGATCATTCGCAGCAAGATCAAAATCGAAGGCGCCCACAGGCCGATCGACGCATAGCTCGGCACCAGACCGACGGCAACCGTTGAAAATCCCATCATCAGGATCGTGGTGAGAAAGGTTTGCTTGCGTCCGATCATGTCGCCGATGCGACCGAACACCAGCGCTCCAAACGGCCGAACGAGATAGCCCGTGCCGAAAGTGAGAAGCGCGAAGACGTTGGCCCAAACTGGATTGTCGGCCGAGAAAAAATTAACCGAGATGGCCGAAGCCACCGAGATATACATGAAGAAATCGTACCACTCGATGACCGTACCGACGGTCGCTGCGATCATGACCCTTCGCTGCAGCTCGATGGTGGGCTCCGCCGCAGCAGGACCGGCGTTTGGCAGCTTCCTCATCTGTCCCCCAACTATCTTGTCCGCTTTCGCGGCCCATGTGATCCGGCTTGCGTTGATGTCCTCCGTCATGGGATATTTGAAATCGATAGATAAGATATGTGGTATAATCCGGATGAATATCAGGGCTCATGACATGCCTCTGCTCGTATCGCTCGAGGCGATGCTCGATGAGAGGAACATCACCCGTGCGGCAGCGCGGCTTGGCATTAGCCAACCGGCACTTTCCGCCCAACTGGCCAGGCTTCGCGATATCTTCAAGGATCAGTTGCTGACACCTGCCGCCTCGGGAAAAGGCATGGTCCTCACCCCACGGGGAAACGAGCTCAAGGAACCTCTGCGACTGGCACTGCAGAATCTGCAAGATGTTATCGGTGCACCAGCTGGCTTCGACCCGAAGAAATCGGATCGAACTTTCACAATCGGCGCGAACGACAACGCGACCGCTATTGTTGGATCGCGGCTGGTCGCGTTCTCGCGACGGGATGGCTTATCGGGAATCCGGTTCGCCTTCCGCTCGATCGATTTGATGAAATTGGCTGGCCAGCTCGAGGCGGGAGATCTCGACGTTGCGCTGGTTTCGAAAGATGCGGTCCCAAGCGGAATGCCGTCCCAGCCGCTGCTCGATGAACGGTTCATGATGGCCCAGCGTAAGGATCATCCGCGCGGATTGCGGCGGCCCACGATGAGAGAGTATTCGCGCCTGGAGCACATTATCGTTTCGGGAGAAGGCGGCGGCTTTCGCGGCTTCATCGACGATGTCCTGGCGAAGGACGGGCTGACGCGTTGCGTCGCCGTGTCAGTTCAGCACTACAGCGTCGTGCCGCTCTTGCTACAGTCGACCGACCTCGTTTGCACTCTTCCGGAGCGTTTCCTCAACCGCTACCGTGATGTCCTGCAATCCCTGCCGCTGCCGTTCGATACGAGGCCCTTTACGCTGCACGCCACTTGGCACGCCCGATTCGATAACGATCGCGGTCATCAATGGCTTCGGCAGCAACTCAAGGACTGCGCCACCGGCTAGCAACGCGAGCTGAAGTGAAACCACTTGCTCATCATTTCATCGACATCTCAGCCAACTCCGGGCCGCCTGTGTGTCGCGGTCTGGCCGTAACCGACGCGTTGGAAGAGAGGCCCTCATCCTTGTCGATGGCGACGATGATATTGGACTCCGTCAGGCCAGCCATTTCGTACATTCGGCCTAGGTCGTCGGCTTTCCCACCGCGGGATTGATGGCCAACGAGGATCCGGCAGCGCCTCCGGCTTCATAGGCCGTCATCGACACCGTGCGGCTGGTGCTGCGCGCCGCCCGTAAATTCAGGCCGAGCTTGCCGAACTCGTCATCGACGATCGAAGCCTTCAGCACAACGAGACCGCGCCCGGTGCTTTGATTTACCTGATCGCGGCTGGCCTTCATCGCCGTCAACTTCTCCGCGATGGATGCGACCATGCCCAGCGCAAACGAGGCATTGGCCAAATGCCGCTCATTGTGCCGAAACCGGCCATAGCCCGACGTGGTCTTGTAGCGGCCGAGTTCGGAGCGGACGGCGGCGTCGATCAGTTCGGCCAGATAATGCGCGACTTCGATATCGGCGCGAAGGCCGAAGAACACATAGCGGCTCTCGCCTGCCTGGTTCTTCTCGCGCCAGACCCGGCAGCTGCAGAAATTGGCGATTGCGCCGATACAGTCGTCGAGCGGGATTCGCTTCTTGCGGTAAGTCTCATACGACCGCCGTTCGCAAGGCGCCTTGCGAATCTCGATGTCGGTCAGCGACAGGTCGTAGCGATCGAGCAGCTCAGCGACTTTGGCAGCGGCCGACAGCGCCTCGTCTTCGGTGCAGCCGTTGTCGATGGTCTTTGCGCGCAACGCCTGGATGCGCAGTTTGAGCTTGTCCAGCGCCACGAGATTGGGGGATTGGTCCACTTTTACGTTGCCCCCGGGAAGCTCCGACCGAACTGACGCCCGGGCGAACTAGACTGGCGGAGGGAGAGAATCTAGAAAGAAAGTTGCTCTTCCGCTGCATCTCAGGTGCTCTCGGCAAGCGAGAGGGATGGGATTTTCCGGCCTCTCCGCGTACCGCGGCGGGTCTACCCTGCCGTTGGACGCGGCATCATTGTACCTGAACAGGCTACTCCAGATGCGCGCAACCCTGCCCGGCTAGCCATTGGATGGCAAAGCCAAACAACAACCTGGGCAGGCGGTACAAGCCCGCCTAGCGTTTCCCCAGCGGCTTCCTACAACCAGCCAAGACTTGATACCAGGGGCTCCTTTAGGTGGCTTGAATGGGCCTCCGCGGACCGGTGAGGACGACGGATTTTCGAAATCCTTCGCGGCGTCTGCGGACTTGGAGGCGACTTCGCGCGCATCGACGCAGAAGAGAAGAGCGCCGGCGGTCGCGCGCTGGCCGAGCCGCTTCAGGTCCACCCCTACAACCAGACCATCTGTGAGCCGGTCTGGACTTCGCATGCAGCCCACAAGCGGCCCATCTGACCTAAATTATGAACAGAAGAAGAGCCCAGCTGTGGTGGGCTAGGCTCTCGTTCAGCGATTGATGGCTGCCTCAACAACCATCTTTACGCCGACATCGGGTTCAGGATCATTTGATTTCCCAGGACGTGTTGTGCGGGATGTCCATCGCAAAATAATCGCCAGAGCCAGCCAGCGCAGGCATAGCTATGCACGCAAATGGTTCGCTTCCGGTGATGCCCTTATACTTACCGGTGCCGCCGGTGATGATATGCGTTCCACAATCCATCTTCGGCTGGGCCTTGTCGAGGTCCCGAGTATCGAAGGTCGAGAAAATCTTGTCGCCGTCGCTGTCGGCGAGCACGCAAGCTCCGTCAATATATTTCTTGTCTCCGGACGCGACGTTCAGCGCCACGCAGCGTGCCGACATCTTGTCCAGCATCTTCTCTCCCTTCATGTTTTGAGTGGTCCCGACCGCCTCCAGCGTGGTGGCCTTGCCGAGTTCGGCGGTGTCAATACTCATCAAGGGCCGAAAAATGAAGTGAGTCACATAAGGAGTTGTCCCCTTCTTTTCAATCGGCTCTCCCGCGACAGCCGCGGGGGCAAAAGACACGAGCGCTGCAGCAAAAGCCGTTGCTTTGGTGAGTCTCATCGCTGCGGTAAATGGGAGGACTATGCGCACGTTGAAGTTCATGAGTGCCTCCTTAGATCAAGCGGCGATTCAGGTCTCCGCCGTGAACTGCCGCGAGTTGAAATCCACCTGCGTATGCTTTCTCCTGTCGAATCGAGTTGCACGCCGGCGCCGAGCGTCAACGTGAACATGCTTTCTTGATGCTTCGCCTTAGACTGACGAAGTATGTGGGGATGATGGCTCCAATCATCGGTTTTGACCTCAATACAAGGCTCGACCGAACGACCTGGAATATTAACATAATAGCATGGAATGCGGCGGTCGTCAGCGTTATGCGCAGAAAACGCAGCGCGCACCGTCAGCTGTCCTGACCGAATGCACTATGAAGGGCAGCGAGGCACATCCACCAAACGCCAAGGATACTGGATTCGATCCTGCCTCTATAAACACTGTGTTGCCAATCGGCTTGCGTTCGGCGGGTTTCACGATCCACCACGAGGCAGCCGGGGCGAGCGAAGAACCGCGTGGCCCTAACGCAAAACGCGGGACAGAAACCCCGCGCCAAAGTTTCGGTCGGGTCACAATACGAAAAACTCAACCTGAGCGAATTCAGTCCGCTATGCCCTATTGAACGGACCTCAACGTGACGTGCCGTCGCCTCGCTGATGGGCCATCAGCGAGCATTGCAGGTTAGCTGCAAATGCAGCGTCGCCGGCGCATAGAGTTTACACGTTGGGGTCCACGTCCCGGGACCCACTCTTGGCATAGCGTACCGGCCGTGCCACTTCGCCAAGGTCGCGGGGCGATGGCCGCCGATCAGATTCCTCCGGCCGAGACCGTAACCCGCGAGGTCTTGATTTGAGTCCGCCCAAGGCGTCGCTTGATCGCCCGTATCACGTCGTCGACTGAACCAAACCCGCGCAGACCGTAGCGCTTGGTGCTACTTTCGGTGAACCTTAGGCGCTCGACAAGTTTCGATGCCGGCATCAAGAAGTAATCGCGCACCACTCGGTTGCCCGCGTCGAGTCTGATGCCGAAGATCAAGCCAGGAGGCGGATGCTGGCCATGCTCAACCGTCCAGGTGGGCGAATGCTTTTCGTTTCCATCATGACTACTTCGAGCAATGCGCAACGAGACGATGAGGCCCCGTACCTCTACGGTTCGGTGAACTTGATCGAACTTGACGTCTCCAGCGAAGGCTGCGAGAGCCGTTCCCAGTTTCAAGGCGTGCTCTTCGATGATGGCATGGCGGTCATCGCGCGAGTCGATATACTCGCAATCCCGCGTCAAGGCATAGCCGATCAGCCGATAGGCACTCCTCAAGGATCCGAAGCGGAACTGGTAAAGGCCGGGACTCGGCACGCCTGGCGCATCGCTAATAATATCGCGGCTCAGCCGCCCCTTCTTTTTCAAGAGGATCCGAAGTCGCTTTAGCATCTCCTCGTTGGACAGGCCTTTAGTACTCTTGCGAGCAGCGATGATCGCCCGCGCTTTCGCGAACAGCTCAGGGCTGATGACCGGCTCGAACACGCCGACTTTGCGAATCCATTGTTCCGGTGGATTCCGCTTATTGTACTCGCGCAGACGACACGAATGCCGATCGTAGAGCAAATTACCGATAACGTCGTAGACGAGGATACAAGCAAATCCGGCGCGACCGCACTGAACGTCATCGATCAGATCTAGCAGGCCCGTCCTGTTCTTGATGTGAAGCCCACTTTTGCCATCATCGCGATAGGTTCGAACGATTTCCAACTCGAACTTCTGCGCATACGCGGCGATTGCTGCCATTTGGTTGGCGATTGAATACTGCTGATAGTCCGTCGACATTCTGACGTATTGCGCGGCACGGCGCGCCCGCTCCGCTTTCGGCAGCCAGATCTTGTGCGGTACGAGCGCATTGACCATCGGATAGAGCCTCCAACGCATCGCGCTTTAGAACTCTAGGACGGCCAGTCACATCTTCACGATGGGCCATCCCACGACCATCCGTGCTTCGCCACCCTGGTCAGAATGGCTGCCGCAAAAGCCACGATCAGTCCGCCCCAAGGAGACGATCGGCGCGCCGCGCTGATCGAGCGCAAATATAAGAGCGCGCCGAGCAGTGTTCCGTAGTTCCTTCGGAAGTCTCCATTGAGCTTTGCGATCTTCGAGAGCTCTGAAGACAATTCGGTTCCGTCGACCATTGTGCTGGCCTCCTTCGCGGCGTGACCAGCACCCCATAAACCACTGTTTTGCCCGACGGAGCAACGTATATTTCGTGTAATACGAATTTTCCCTACGTCGAGATGAGAGAGTTGCAACCAGTCGTTGACAGCACGCTCGCGTTCGCCTAGCCAAATAGAGACATATAGAAATACTTCGTAACGATCAGCAATGTTACGGGCAGTATCGCTAGGCGTGCACCATGCGAAGGTTGATTCAGAAGATTTCGCCCGTTCGGCGTCTGTATTACCGAGCCCGAATGCACAGCGCCGAGGGGCAATCGGACGAGGCCGTGATCCTCGACCAGCTTGCCATCGATGCTCCGAAGACGTTCGTCGAGTTTGGTTTTCATCCGATCGAGTTCAATTGTCTAAGATTGGCACGAAATCCCGAATGGCGTGGGCTGTTGGTTGATGGCAGCGCGCGCCAGGTAGGCGATGCACGAGCGCTTCTGCCCAAGCGCATCGAGGTGATCGAGCGGTTCTTGAACCTCAACAACCTCGACTTTATCAAGAGGGCATTTTCTCGAGTCGGCATCCTCTCAATCGACGTTGATGGCAACGACTATTGGTTCTTGAAGGAGCTGATCGAGGTTAAGCCAGCGGTGATCTGCGTGGAATACAACTCCAGTTTCGGCCTCGATCCGATCACTGTTCCCTATGATCCGACCTTCGATCGCCACGAGAAGCATCCCCGTGGTTGGTATCACGGCGCATCGCTAACGGCCTTTGCCAAACTCTGCTCTGCCCACGGTTATGGTCTTGCCGCTGTTTCGGAGGGTGGCGGAAATGCATTCTTTACGCGAGACGGGAGTCTCGATCCCTGCAGTGCGTGGAAGCCAAATGCATTTCGCGAGAGCTACTCAGGGGTGGCTCACGAGCAGCAATGGAAGGCCATCGGGCACTTGCCCTTCGAAAGCGTCTAATCTTGGCGAATTTCGACAGCGACAAGCCGACCGTGGCTGCGACAGGCGCGGCAGCTGTGAACCCATTTTGCAGCGTGATCGAGAAGCTCCACGGAGCGTCGCTGCGCGTATTGAAAGTTATGGCATATGTCGGCCAGTGAGCGAGCTGGCTCGAATGCCGATTGGCGGTGTTGTCGCGTTTAATCGCGCGAGGTGCACTCCGGGCAGGTGTCGGCAATACCCTCGAGCACCTCGATGATGGCCAAGGCTGCAGCCTCGGACGAGATGCCATGCGGCGGATTGCGGCCGGCGATCTCGAAGGCGCGCTCGCGGGCATGCGGATCAGCGCGATCCTGCATCCAGCCGTGCTCCTCACACTCGCGGATGGCGCCGGCGTCGTTCAAGACGGCGATCGCCCAGCCCCGCAATGTCCGGAATCCTGGCCGTCTTTCCCTCGTCATCAGCATCAAGATGGCTCCGCCCGGAAGGAATCCTTAGCACCCCTCCTCGTTCCCGGCGGTTAGCACAGACCAGGGATTCGAAATGACGAGAGCTCGCTCTTGTCCACCTGTTCCAGCCCTCTGTGCAAAAGTCAGGCAGCGGGATCTTCCTTTTCTCCGCTCGCGACGATCTTGAGTGCCCCGTCTGGGAGCTGCCGCTGCAACGCCTTGGCCTCGTCCCAGGAGGCGCGCATCCAAACATCGTACTCTTCGCTCGTCGTGAGGATGACAGGCATCGCCGTCGGATGAACGCGCTTCACCTCGGCATTCGGTCCACAGGTCAGAAAACCGAAGACGTCGATGGTGACTTCGCCTTCCTTTGCCTTGCGGACGCTGGTCCAGTTGGTCCAAAGGCCCGCAAAAGCGATCAGGGGGCGGCTTTCGTCGGCCGCAAACCACACCGGCACCTTCTTACCATCGATGGTGTCGTACTCACTGAATGAGGTGAACGGCACCAGGCAGCGATGCTCCGGATCAAGCCATCGTTTCCAGTGAGCGCTGCCGACGTTGCGGATGTTGGTCGTTCCCGAATCGGGTTCCATTCGCAGCAATTCCTTGAAGTCGACTGACGTGCCCTTGGCTTCGAGTTTTTGCGCCCGCTTCTTGGTGGCGTTCAATAACGCCTGCCGAGAGGAGGGCATGCCCCAGCGGGCGATGGTGATCTCACGGCCGTCGGCTGCGTTGCGAACGATCGGAGCCGGGTAGTCCGGAAAGATGCCGGGCATCGAAGGCAGGTTGCCGACGCGGTTGTTGAGAGCATCGAACAGTCGGCGAATGGCGTCGACGTTCTTGGTCATGGAGTAGAGATTACAGATGTGGACGGCCCCCCACTTGTCAGGATTGTAGCAGACTTCTGACCAGATCGCTTGCTATCAGATGTCCGGCCTGTTTGCGCGGACAAAGTCCGCTGGCCGAGATGGTGTTCGCTACGCACGCTCCAAGCACATGGGCGACACTCGTGGTGCCAGTGTAATCTTCGGAAGCTCGCGCGTATCGACCGATCGGTCCTTCCATCTACTGCGTCCTGCAAGTTCGTGGGCAATCCGCCGAGCAATCTCGCTCGCGGTCCGATTTCAGATCAAGTCGGCGTGGCTGCTACCGGCTGGTTGTACACGCCGCCCGATATCATCAAGCGCCAAGCGATGCGGGCAAACTTGTTGGCCAATGCCACCGCAACCAACTTCGGCGGCTTTCGCTCCAGCAGTGAGGCGAGCCATGGTGTGGGCTTATGACGACCCTTGCGGATATGCCTCAGCAGCGCGGTGGCACCGACAATCAACGTCGATCGCAGTACAGAATCTCCAGCCTTTGTGATGCCGCCGAGTCTTTGTCGGCCGCCAGTTGAATGATCCTTGGGTGTCAGTCCGAGCCATGCCGCAAAGTCGCGACCCGATCTGAACGTCTCGGGCGGCGGTGCCTTCATGCTGAGCATCGACGACCCAATCGGACCGATGCCGGGAATTGTCGCAATACGCCTGCTGATGTCATCCTCGCGATGCCACTTCATCAGCTTGGCCTCGATCTTCACCAGGCGGGCTTCAACCGCGGCATACTCGTCCGCCTGCAAGCGGAAGAGATCCCGCGCCATTTCCGGCAGGCTATCGTCTTCCAGCACACGTTTGATGAGTGCGGCCACGTTCTGCCGGCCGGCGGGGCCGACGATACCAAACTCAGCGGCATAGCTTCTGAAAGCATTGGAGAGCTGAGACTTCACGCTGACCAGGCGTTCTCGCACGGTCATCAACATGCAAGCCGCTTGCCGTTCCTTCGATTTCACCGGTACGAACCGCATGCTGGGCCGGGTGACCGCTTCGCACAACGCCTCGGCGTCGGCCGCGTCATTCTTGCCGCGCTTCACGTAGGCCTTCACATACTGAGGTGGGATTAGCTTTACCTCGTGTCCAAATGATTGCAGCAACCGCCCCCAATGGTGCGAGCTGCCGCAGGACTCTATGGCGACGAGAACTGGCGGAAGCCGCTCGAAGTAGCGGATCATCTCGGCTCGCCGAAACTGGCGCCGAACGACCACTACCTCATTCTCATCAACACCGTGCAGTTGGAACACCGACTTCGAAGTATCCATGCCGATACGAACGGGAATATTCATTAGACTTTCCTCTCATCTTCCGTGACGCTGAGAGCGCCATCAAACAGTGGGGATGAGAGGCCGTCCACACCAGCACATGATCACCTCTCCGGAGCGGCGTGGCGTGGCCGCTGCGTGAGCTGGAGCAAGGTGGCGGCGGGACGACGACCGGCCTTAGCACATTTGCTGCATCGGAGCCTGCCGGCTAGGTCGTGGACGAAGGTCGTGGAGACATGCGGCAGCGTCGCCAGGTCGAAGTCCCGCGCCGTTTTGCAACGCGAGCATCGAATCTCGAGCCAGGGATAGCCGCCGTTGATTGCCTGATCGACTGCTGGTGACGGATCGATCGGCTCGCCATCCACCCACATCGGCTCGTTCCAGCTTTCGCACGGCAGCCTGTCCGCCTGCCTTATCAGTGCATCGCCCTTCGCGCGGGCCTCAGCAGATTGCGCGGCGAGAATGGTCGTTATCGCGCTCGCCTTGCCCAGCTCCTCCTTCAGAGCCTTCCGATCGCCTCCGGAAAGCGGCGTTGGATGATGCTTCGGCGCCATCCCGTGCGGTCCTTCGGCAGCGCAAAATGATTAAGAGCGGTCGAAAGCAGGCCAGCAGCCGTCCTCCTCATGACGCCCGGTTCGCTGCTGGCACGTGTTGTCGAGGAGCCGCCGCCCGACGTCCTTCCAGAGCGCTTGGGGGCCATACATGCGGACCGCATCGGCCTTTTGCATTTCGACGATACGGTCACATCGACGACAAGTGACCCGCAGCATGTGTTGTTGGATTTCGGATAGCCGCCGCGTCTGGATCGCCGGTCCGGGTGCCTCTGCGCCCAGGCGCGGATCGCTCAGGACGGCCTCCCAATATTCCGGCGTCAACTCCTCGATCGATTCTGAAGAACTTGCCGGCCGAGCCTGCCCGTCGGCCGAAAAGGCAAGCTTTTCCATTTTCTTAGGGGATGGCATGCGCCAACTCGCGGGTCGATCGCTCATGGCCCAATCTAGAACATAAGAAGAACAATTGTCGAGACCGGGGTAATGCGGCCGGAACAAGTTTCTTCTCCCGCTCAGGCGCGGAGCCTGCTTCCCAGAGATCTTGTGGACGGCGTCAGGAAGGGCAGAATTCGGGGGCCGACCTTGTCGGAACCAGCCTCCCCTGTTCGTCTTGAGTACTAGCAGTCCTATTGGAGTATCGCGTTCATGGCTCCTCGAGCAAATTGGAAAGGCTTTTTGCGTCTGTCTCTCGTTACGTGCCCCGTGGCGTTGTTTCCGGCCACTTCGGAGAGCGAGAAGATTTCGTTCAACCAGCTCAATCGGCAGACGGGTCACCGCATCAAATACCTCAAGGTCGACGCGGAGACTGGCGACGAGGTGGCCAACGAGGACATCGTAAAGGGCTATGAACTCGAAAAGGGCCAGTTCATCGAGGTGACGAAGGAAGAGCTTGATGAACTCGCGCTGGAATCCACCCGAACGATCGACATCGACGAGTTCGTCGAAAAGGCGGATATCGATCCACGCTATCTGATCCGCCCCTATTATCTGCGCCCAGACGGCAAGGTCGGACACGACGCTTTCGCGGTCATTCGGGAGACCCTCAAGGAGATGAATAAGGTCGCGATTGGTCGCGTGGTCCTGGCCAACCGCGAGCACATCATCGCGCTCGAGCCTTTGGAGAAAGGCCTCGTTGGCACGCTACTGCGTTATCCCTACGAGGTCCGCAACGAAGATGAATATTTTGACGAGATCCGGGACGTCAAAGTCACCAAGGATATGCTCGATCTCGCCAGGCATATCGTGAACCAGAAGGCTGGCCGCTTCGAGCCCGGGAAATTCGAGGACCAGTACGAAACCGCCTTGATCGACCTCATCAACCAGAAGCGCGCGGGCAAGCCAATTACGCCGAAGGAGCGACCGCGCGGTGAGAACGTTGTCGACCTAATGGAGGCTCTGCGCCGAAGCGTAGGTAAGGATGCGGCAGAGACTAAGGCTCCGAAGAAGCCCGGCAAGAAGCCACGCAAAGCGGCGGCCGGACAGAAGGAAATGTTGATGCCGATCGCTGGCAAGAAGCAGTCGAAGGAGGCGGCGACCAAGAAGCCGGCCGCCAGGCCGCAGCGCAAATCCGCCTGATGGGCGATACTGAAACTACCCAGGAGCTGACCGAGCAAGTTGAAGGTGCCGATCCTGCTGGTGATCGAAGCCACATTTCTCGATCGGGATTCCGACATCGCACGCGACTACGGACATCTCGCCGCCGCTGAAGCGGCCGCCCTGGCGGCAACAAGCGACGTGGGGCAACTCGTCCTAACTCACATTTCCGGCCGCTATGCCGACGAGGAAATCTTGGCCGAGGCGGCGAAGACATTCCGGAATAGCCGGGTTACTCGGGATTTCGATCAAATCTCGATCTGGGCGCGCAGGAGACAACTCCGATGGCGAGGAAACTAAAGACCTACCAAACCTCGCTAGGCTTCTTCGACTTGGCGATAGCGGCGCCTTCAATGAAGGCGGCCCTAGAAGCCTGGGGCGCCGACAGCAATCTCTTTCACCAAGGCTTTGCGAAAGAAAGTAAGGATCCCGAGATTATAGAGGCGACAATGGCTGCCCCAGGCGTCGTGCTAAAGCGTCCCGTTGGGTCAAGCGATCCCTACAAAGAGCAAGCCGAGCTGCGCACACATCTTGTCAACGAGGGCCGAGCGACAAAGGCCAAGCACAAGTCGAAAGATCACAAACCACAAGAACATTCAAAGCGACCGAGCGACCCGAAACTCGAACGAAAGGCTGCGCTCGCTTTCAAGAAGGAGGAGCAGCGCCGCGAACGGGAAAGAGCGAGAGATGATGCTGCACGACAGAAGAAGCGAGAGCATCGGCAGCATGCTGTCGCTAAGGCCCAGAAAGCGTTGGATGCAGCCCGTCGGAAGTACGAAAGGAACGCTACTGATTTGAAAGCCCAGATTGAGTTTCTCGAAAGGAAGTCGCAAATCGAAGAAGATCGCTGGGAAAAAGAAAAGGCTCGGCTGGAGGCGACGTTACAAAAGGCGCGAGAGTGACTCGGCGAGCATGTGCCGTCCTGGAATGATTAGGATGATGCCGGCCGTGCTTTGGGCCAATCGGGCGTGAAGGCGCCGTTAGGAAGTGTGCTCCATTCGGATATGCGTTGTTATGGAAACACTCAGCCAACGACCGAAACCCAAAGCTCGACACCGCGTCACTGCGTGCATTGCGAACAACAACATGCCATGACTAGTATCGGCGTGAACAACTCGCGCACAGCGAGCCGATTGCAAAGCATCGGCTTACCGCCATCGACATCGGTGTCGTCGGCCATCAGGTGGAAACATCTCAAAATACCCGCCGGCCTATATTATTCTCGATGCCTGCCGCGACAATCCATTTGCAAAGACAATGAAGCGGACGATCGCCTCGCGCGCGATCGGTCGGGGCCTCGCCAAGGTCGAGCCGACCAGCCCGAACACCATGATTGCCTTCGCCGCCTTGGCGGGCTCGACCGCGTCAGATGGCGACGCCAGGAACAGCCCGTTCGCGGCGGCTCGAGTGGTAGAGGTCTGCAACTAGTCGCGAGTCGAGGTCTGAAGCGCCCCGGCGGAGCGTCCACTCCGCCGCTTCGTTGATGGCGACTTCGGGTCAAAGGCTGCCCTCGGTAGCCAGAATGACCTTGGTCGGGTCGCCTCTATGAAGCGGACATCCCCGCGCTCTGGGCTGGGGTCAGCCACGGGCTAAGTGCCGACCTCCATGACCCGGTTGTGAGCCCAGGACACCTCTGTCAGGCTCGGCCCCAGAACAGGCTCGAGCCTGGCGAGCCATACACCGCCGCTGCGGTTGGTGTAGAATACCCGCACAAAGGGCACCGCCATGGTCACTCCTCAGCAGGATCGCATCAATCGCCGACTAGCCGCCATCCTGGCCGCCGATATCGCCGGTTATAGCCGGCTCATGGGTGCCGACGAACTCGGCACAGCGATGGCACTCCGCGAACATCGCGAGGCAATCGATCCAATCATGGCGAGCCATGGCGGTCGCATCTTCAAGACAATGGGCGACGGCCTCCTCGTGGAGTTTCCTTCCATTGTGGCCGCAGTCGAGTGCGCCTTGGCGGTCCAGAACCTCATGGCGGGACGGAACGTCGATGTTCCGGAGGATCGGCGAATGTTGTTCCGGATCGGTATCAATCTTGGCGACGTGCTAATTGAGGGCGACGATATCCTTGGGGATGGCGTCAATATCGCCGCCCGCCTCGAAGGCATTGCCGAGCCGGGCAGCATCTACATCTCCGACGCCGCGCATCAGCAGGTGCGCGACAAGCTTGATGTGATTTTCGAGGATAGAGGCGAGCACCAGCTCAAGAATATAGCGCGTCCGGCGAAAGTGTACCGAGTGCAGGGCGCAGGTGCGGCAGCGAGCCCGCTGCCGACATTATCGCTTCCGCAGAACCCGTCCATTGCTGTGCTTCCATTCCAGAATATGAGTGGCGATCCGGCCCAGGACTATTTTTCCGATGGGATTGCAGAGGACATCATCACCGAGCTTTCGCGGTTCCGATCGTTGTTCGTGGTCGCGCGCAATTCGTCGTTCTCGCTGCGTGGCAAGACAGATGTTAATGAAGTTGGCCGCCGGCTTGGTGTCCGATACTTGGTTGAAGGCAGCGTTCGCAAGGCCGATAAACGGGTGCGGGTCACAGTCCAGCTCCTTGATGCAGCAAGTGGCAATCACCTGTGGGGCGAGCGCTACGACCGCAAGCTTGAAGACATCTTCGTAGTCCAGGATGAGATCACCCGAGCCGTTGTCTCGACCCTGCCAGGCAGGCTGGAGAACGCCGACCGCGACCTCGCCAAGCGCAAGCAGACTTCGAACATCACCGCATACGATCTGGTCTTGCTTGGTAACGAACGATGGCGGCGTCTGACGCGGAAAGACCTTGCCGACGCGCTGGATCATTTCCGCAGCGCCGTGGCCCTTGACCCCCATTATGCGCGCGCCCACGCGAACGTGGCCTGGACCCATGTCTGCAACGTGTTCCTCGAGGCCGCGGATGCGTCATCGCTGGACGAGGCGCTGCGACATGTGGAGATAGCCCTCGACATCGACGACAGCGATGCCTGGTCTCACGGTGTCTTCGGGCAATTGCTATTCCTGCTCAAGAGGGATGACGAGGCCGAAATCCACTTCAAGCGCGCACTTGGGTTCAATCCCAACGACGCAGACGTCCCCGCCGTCTTCGGCAATGTTCTCGTCTACTGGGGAAGGTGGCGAGAGGCGCTCACATGGATCGACACGGCTAAACGTCTCAACCCGCTACCGCCTAATATCTACCATTGGTACCACGCGCTTGCCCTCTATTCGGCACGCGAATACGAGCAAGCCATCAGAGCGCTTCGGGAGATTCGGACCCTCGACCGCTGGTCGCATGGCCTCCTAGCCGCCTGCTATGGGCAGATCGACAGGCTCGACGAAGCCCGGAGCGAACTAGACGCGTTTATCGGGGAACGGGAGCGCGAATTGAGGGAGCGAGGCGAAGCGCTACCGCTGAGCAGTCTCGACCTTGTGCTGTCGCGGGCGGACAGATACCGAGATCCTTTGGACCGCGAACACTTTCTTGAGGGTTTGAGGAAGGCGGGCCTGACGGGTTGATGGTTCCTCCTAATGAATTGCTTCCTCACGCGCTGAGCCGCAAAGTTCGCCAAGTCAGAAGAGACAGACTGGGCTGGGGGAGTGATCAGCGTGATCGCTGGTAACGACGAAATGACTGTCGTCGGCGTACTCTTCAACGACCCAATGAGCGTCCTCCGTCCGCGACCGTTGCGATCTTCGCGGCGGCGGGGGATTCTTGTCCGGCTCCTTGGCGGCCATACCGACAGCTTAAAACAAAGCTGGCCACTGTGAAAATCAAACTAGGCCACTGCGGTCGGAAACAGGCCGGGCCCCGGAATTAGCCCGCGGGACCTAGTGCTCGGACGGCCTCTGTCTTCGAGCCTTGCGCGCCATCTCCATCCATTCTTCCCCAAGCTTCAGCCACGCCTCCTTGTCGACCTCACGTGTCGCCTTTTCAGCCTCATCCAAGCAATTCTGCGCTTGATGCAGGTATCTCACAAAATCAGCATCGCCCATCGCGTACAATGCGGCGGCGAACAGAAGGTGCCGAATTAGGAGCCGCAGGCGCCACCTTAAAGACAACTCCTGCGGCCTGTGCCGCGACGTTCCGCACGATCGGCGCGCCCTGTCAGCTAGCTGAACGGAACTCAGGGGCGGGCCAACATTTGAGTTGTCGCCGGCTCACCGACCGAGCCGGCGGAGCGGCTCCGGCCAACGGCGCGCCCTGTCAGCTAGCTGAACGGAACTCAGGGGCGGGCCAACATTTGAGTTGTCGCCGGCTCACCGACCGAGCCGGCGGAGCGGCTCCGGCCAACCCCAAAAGCCCCCTGAAGCCGGGGCCATCTCTCCGCCACGGTCCGTGTTGGTTTGCGTATCCGTTCCTCGCCCTCGATCGTGCCGGTCGACCGCCTCGACCGCGACATCTATCTGGTCCTCGAGGACTTCGGCGTCCGCACCGGCTGCCCCTGGCGCGAGACCGACGAAGCCGACACCGACCTCGAGACCATCCTTAGGCATCTCCTGTCCGGCCAGTACGCCTATCCGGTCCGAGTTGTGTGCTTCAATCCGGGCGAAGGCTGGTCACGGGACGCCACCTCCGATGTCACTGATGCGCTGGCCCAGCGTGCTGCTGACACCGACGCCGAGGTCTCGTCTGCACTGCACGACATGCAGCTAGCGCTGCCGTTGCGCGGGGTCGCCTGACCCGAGGAAAAAGCCGCTGGCCGCCGGTGCAGTGACCGCGAGTTGCACCAACTGTGACGATCTCGGATGGGTTGGTCCCGGACCGCCCTTGGGAAGGCCCGTGCGCCGCACCTGCGGCGGCGCGCTCGCGCCCTGTCCGGCCTGCACCGCAACTGGCGAAGGTGAAGTGCCGCACATGCCGGAAGGATTTCAGGTCGAGGTCGATAAGGACGGCTGTCGACATTGAGGTGCATCTACGGATCTGAGCGGCCCCAAGCGCCTTCGGGGCTGGAGAAGACGGAGACGCCGGGACCGCCACGGCGCACTGGCTCAAGGCCGGACGCCGGCGAATACTCTCCGCCCGCAGATTCTTCGCGCGCTCTAACAAATGTATTGTGTCCTAGATTAACTTTGTGGGCATCCCCCGTTGCCCCTGTGCAACGCCATTAGAGTTTCTTCGCGGAACAGCAGCGACGAAATATTTCTGAAACAAGCGCTCGTGTACAAATCACTCAACCGGGCGCAGGTTTGTATCCTGATCATTTTCATTCCCGGGGCTGGCTTTGCTCGAACCTATTTTTTTTGACCGGCGTCGATAGACTTTGGACAGGGCTGCCCACAAGGCGGCCCTTTCTTTGACGTGCTTCCCACCCAATCTGCGGCTTATGCGTACCGCGTTCGAATTCTGCCTGCCCACGGCAGCCAAGGTGGTGCTGCCCCACGGCCCCGACTGGATTCACGAAATCGAATATGACGGCTACCGCTTGCGCGTCGAGCGCAACGGCAAGACCGTTCGGCTATTCACCCGCAACGGCCACGACTGGACCAACCGATTTCCCTGGATCGTCGAGGCCGCACTGAAGAACCGCGAGCAGCACTTCGTCATCGACGGCGAGGCCGTGTGCTCGGTGTCGACGGCGTCTCCGACTTCGACGCCCTGCACTCGCGCCAGCACGACGACGAGGTGCAGCTCTACGCATTCGACGTCCTCGCGCTCGGCGGCGAAGATCTGCGCCAACTGCCGCTGAGTCTGCGCAAGACCAACCTGGCGCGGCTGCTACGCGGTCGGCCAGAGGGCATGTTCGTCGCGCCCTTCGAGCCAGGCGAGATCGGCACCGAGCCGTTCGGCGCCGCCTGCCGCCTGGGCCTCGAGGGCCTGGACTCGAAACGGCGCGACCGGCGCTATAGCGCCGGCCGGTCGAAGGACTGGATCAAGGTCAAGAACCGGACGCACCCGGCGATGCACCGAGAGTTTTGAGGACATGCCGCCCAGAGCGTGTAGCTGAGCCCCTCACATCGAATAACGCGAGCCCGCGGCTTTGGCGTACGTCGCTGCGGCGCACAGTCCGCTAGAACCGGCTCTCTAGGCTCCAACGGAGTGCCCCTTTTGGACAGTCATCTTTCCATTTCATCCGCATATATTGAACTCGCCAACCGGACTGGTTTAGGCCCTTCCAGCCCCAGCCCGGAGAGGCAGGCGGCCCTACCGCGCGATCAGCGAGGCAGGGTCGCTGCGCGTCGTACACTCGCGGATGAGGGACGAGGATAAAACTGGTCGGTCGGCGCCTGGTTACTGAAAGCCGGGTGCATTCCCACCTGCCCAGCAAGGGAGGGAGTCGTGATCAAACAACCTCACTTCGACCCTTACTCGATCCCAGCACGCATCTGTTTTGCTATTGCCGTTGTCGGTGGCGCGGCGCTCATCGCAGTGGCGATCATAAGTATCTATTTCATGTAGGCATAGTCGCCGTTGGTCAAACTGAGACGTTCGGGCGCTCAGCCGGCAGGTCGGCTTTCCCACCAACTCCAGACAAACCGCTGCATCGGATCAACTGACGCGATGGGCCAGAAGGCGCCCTTCGCCATAGATCATCGAGACTGGAGGTTCGTTAACGTCGATGTTGGCCACGATAGGTCGGCGGGTATCGGTGCGTAATTTGTCGGAACTAGGAACGAGCTCGTCGCGGCCGAGTTATGGCGACAAACTCACTATGAGGGAGGAAGCCATGGCCCGTGCAACAGCCCATCCAGATCATCAATGCATCTCAAGCGAAGACATTCAAGGAACCGAAGTTTATGGGGCAGGTGGAAAGAATATCGGGGAGATTGATCACCTCATTATCGACAAGGTGTCAGGTCGTGTGGCCTATGCCGTCATGAGCTTTGGCGGATTTGTTGGGTTAGGCCACAGCCATTACCCCATACCTTGGGGCGCTCTGACATATGATTCGTCGCTTGGTGGTTTCCGAACAAATATCACCGAGCAACAGTTGAGGGATGCGCCTGAGTTCAGTGATGACTCGTGGCAGGATCGAGATTGGGAAACGCGGACCCACCAGTACTACGGGACACCTAGTTACTGGGAGTCGCGAGGTGGCTTAATACGCTAGGCAGCGCATGAGCCAGCCAACCTATTAAAAGGCCCGCAGTGTTGAAAACACTGTGGGTCTTTTTGTGGCCCGCTGGATGTCGGCTTAGGATCCAGTAGCTGATTTGACGGTATCGATTTTGGCGGTCGCTATGGGCCAACAGGCGACATTCTGACGACCGACGCCGCGAAGCGAGGCGGCTTACTCCTGTCGTCAAACCTTGACCGCTGAGATGACCAAGAGCCAGTCCCGGCAACAAAATTGAACTCGGCACGATGCCCAGAAGCAAGCCGCCGATGAACGTCCCGATCATTGATCCCTAGTCCGGGATTTGGGGAGCTGTAAACACGGGTTCGGCAATGTGTTAGACTTTGCCCAGCCGATCAGGGAGAAAAGCCATGACCGCCGAGTTCGATGAAGACCGCTTCAATATGGCTATCCGTAAGTTTCTGAAGCATGTCGGAGTTACATCGCAGCGTGAAATCGAGAACCTAGTGCGTAGTGGGGCGGTGAAAGGTGGCGAGCTCAAACTGCGAATGACTCTGTCCGCTGAGGGGACGCCGCTGAAACATGTTGTCGAGGAAACAGTCGCACTCTGACGAGGGCACACGGTGCGACCCAACGTCCGTTCAGGGTCAGGAGAACCCGTCAACGCAGCCATCGTACAACGTCCGGTCTCCCGCAGTCAGCCGACATGGCGGCGGCCCGTTTGTTGTTCGGCTGAGGGCCAGGAGCTGACAATCGCNTTCCTCTCAGGCGAAAATGAAGAGGCCGCCAACTGAGGCGACCTCAATTCATCTTGCGGCGCAGCTTCTTGATGATCTCGCGCAAACTCTCAACGTACTCCCCAACGACTC
>NZ_AXAB01000057.1:0-54892 GCF_000472645.1 Bradyrhizobium sp. WSM2254
CGGCTCGACAGCGGCGGCGTGGTGACGGTGGAAACGGACATGACCGATATCGGCACCGGCAGCTACACGATCGTCGCGCAGACAGCCGCCGAAATGATGGGCGTATCGATCGACAAGGTGGTCGCCAAGCTCGGAGATTCCGCGTTCCCGGAGACGCCGGGATCGGGCGGTCAGCAGGGCTCACCTTCGGTCACCGCGGGAGTCTACGCGGCCTGCGCCAAGTTGCGCGAAGCTGTCGCGCAAAAGCTCGGCTTCAACTCGGTGGATATCGTGTTCGCGGACGGGGAGGTGCGGTCCGGCAACCGCGCGGTACCGCTCGGGGCGGCCGCGCAGTCAGGCGACATCCTTGCCGAAGATTTCATGGAGTATGGCGACCTGTCGAAGCGGTTCGAACAGCAGACTTTCGGTGCACATTTCGTCGAGGTGGCAGTCGATTCCTTCACCGGCGAGATCCGGGTCAGGCGCATGCTCGCGGTTTGCGCGGCAGGCCGCATTCTCAATCCCAAGACGGCCCGGAGTCAGGTGATCGGCGGCATGACTATGGGGATAGGCGCCGCACTGATGGAGGAGATGGTCGTCGACACTCGGCTCGGCTTCTTTGTGAATCATGATCTTGCCGGCTACGAGGTGCCGGTCCATGCGGATGTTCCACACCTGGAGGTGATCTTTGTCGACGAATTAGATCCGACGATGTCTCCCCTGCAGGCAAAGGGTATCGGCGAACTAGGCCTGACCGGTGTCGCGGCCGCGGTGGCCAACGCCGTCTACAACGCGACCGGCGTGCGCATCCGTGAGTATCCGATCACCTTAGACAAGTTCCTTGCCGCGATGCCAGATGTAACGTGACTGGGCGCACTACGACATTCCCCTCAGTTAAGCGGGACGCCTTTGCTATGCGGGGATTTATGAGCGCACCTCATGACGGCATCCTTTTCTGGCCTGCTAAAGAAGCGCGACTGCGAGGAGAAGCGGACGATGATCGCAAGAACACGCCACATGCCCGTGACAACATTGGCGGCGATCGTCTTCATCCTCGGACTGAAGGGAACACTCATGGCACAGGAACGCATCCTGATTTCCTCTGAATGGGGCGAGGTGACTGCCGAATTGGCCGACAACGACGCGGCCAGATCACTCCTCGGTATATTGCCGGTTACGATCCAAATGCGGGATCACTTGCGCCAGGAAAAGACCGGCAATCTGCCTTCGCCTTTGAAGGAGGTCGCGCGACAAACGCATTTCTCGAAGGGGACGCTCGGGCTTTGGACTTCGGATCACTTTGAATGTTATTATCGTGACGGCCAAGTCCCGCAGCCAGGCATCATCATCCTTGGACAAGCGGTCGGTAACGCTTCGATTTTTGATCAACCTGGACCCGTCACTGTGCATATTGAGCGTGCGCACTGAACAGCCCCGTAAAGCGCGGCGATGCAGACTGCGAGGCTCGGCCTCAGTTGACGGACTCTGTTCAGGAAGTAGCGGTTCTTCCCGTGGTCGGTAGGATGTCGAGGATGTCGCCGCCAACATGCCCGGTCTCGATGGCATAGTGGGAGGTCGGTGTCTGGGCGACGGACGCCGGTTATGACCGAAGCTGACGTCCAAACCCAAGGGATTGGTTTGCGGATCCCATGACCGGTAACACCGTCTGTGAACACCGATTTGGCGCCACAAACGATGACACTCGAAGCGCATTCAGATGAGACGGGCGCCGCCGTCGATGTGGAGCGTCTCGCCATTCATGAAGCCGTTGCTCATTAGGAAAACCACGGCGTTGCCAGCTTCCTGCGCTGTGCCTGTTCGTCCTGACTGGCAAGCCGGCGCAGGCGTCCTGGCTGATCGCGGAGCAGCGGGAATGGCTGGCTGGACGCATGGAAGCGGCGTCCGCCGCGCGCAAGCCGGTCGGACATCTCTCGCTCTGGCAGCTCGCCACCAACAAGTATTTCCTCGTCATGGCCCTGGTCTGCTCCGGCGCATCCGCCACCGGCAGCGTGCTGTCAGTCTGACCGCAATTGCTGAAATCGTTTGGCCTGACGAACCTGCAGACCGGCTTTGTCAATGCGATCCCATACGGCATCGCGACCGTGCTCATGGTTTTGTGGGGCGCCATTCGGACAAGACCAGTGAGCGCCGCTGGCACACCGCCATTCCGCTCTTGCTCGCCGCCGGTGGATTCACGGCGTTGGGCATGACAGGAACCGCGGTCGTGCCGACGATCATCATGGTCACCTGCTGTCTCGTCGGCGCATATGCCTTCAAGGGGCCATTCTGGGCACTTTCGGCGAGCTGGCTTTCGGCGAGCACGCTCGCGGCAGGCCTTGCCGGCATCAATGCCATCGCCAATCTGATTGGCGGCGGCCTGGTGGTGAATGTGGTCGGGGTCACCAAGGAGTGGACGGGCAGCTTCGTGCTCGGGATGCTGCCGCTCGCGCTGCTCTGCGGTGTGGCCGCGGTCTGTGTTCTCGTACTCGGACGTAGCGCCGCGCGCGCAACAGAAATGGTGGCAGTGAAATCATGAACACGCGCAGCAAAGTGCAGGACCATTCCATCACGCGGCGCTCCGTTCTCGCAGGCATGTTGGCTGCGAGCACGAGCGCTTGGGCTGCCGGGCTTGAGCAGGCGGTGCCCAACAGCGTCGGATCGGCGCCGCCGCGCTTGGACCTACCGGCCAACTCGTGCGACTGCCATTATCACGTCTATGACGAACGGTTTCCCGTCTCGCCGCATTGGCGCCAGGGCTTTCCGCCTGGTGCTACCGTCGCCGATTATCGGCTGCTGCAGCGGCGGCTCGGCACCACGCGAAGCGTGGTGGTGCAGCCGTCGACCTATGGCATCGACAACCGCTGTCTCGTGAACGCGCTCGGCCAGCTCGGCGCCGCGTCGCGCGGCGTGGCCGTCGTTGACACCGAGGTCAAGGATGCCGAGCTGCGGACGCTTGCCGATGCCGGCGTTCGCGCCATCCGCGTCAACTTCGTGTCTCCCCAGAAGCTGGGGAACGACGACGCCGGAGATGCTGACCACGCTCGCGAGGCGGGTGAGCCCGCTCGGCTGGCACGTGCAAATCCTGATGACGGGCGATCAGATCGTCACCCACGAGAGCGTCATCCGGTCACTTCCCACCAAGGTGGTGATCGACCATCTCGGGCGTATCCCACAGCCGGACGGTCTCAAGCATCCGGCGTTCGCCGCAGTTCGCCGCATGCTGGACGAGGGGCGCACCTGGGTGAAAGTGACCGAGCCCTATGAGGACAGCAAGCTCGGTCCGCCCTACGCAGATTCCAGCGAAGTGGCGCGGACATACGTGCAGGCTGCGCCGCAACGCATCCTATGGGGCACCGACTGGCCGCATCCCACCCAGCGCGGCACCAAGCCGGACGATGCCCTGTTGCTCGATCTGCTTGCAGATTGGGCGCCGGACGAAAAAACGCGCCGGCGCATCCTAGTCGAAAATCCCGCCGAACTGTTCGGCTTCTAGGGCTTTCGGCGAGAGCGCAACGGTTTCATTTTGAGAACATCGAGAAGGATAACGCATGTCCGTAGGGTTCAGAATTCAGAAGCGTCAAAGAAAAGTGGCTCGCGAAATCGTCGAACGCTTTGCCCGTTTGCCGGTCGCAAATGTCAGCGACAGCATGTCCCGGATGACGGCCGCAGGAGCGCGGGTTCGGCCTATGCATCAGACCGGCGGGATGGCGGGCGTGGCGCTGACGGTCAAGACGCGTCCGGGGGACAATCTGATGATCCACAAGGCGATGGCGATCGCCGAAGCCGGTGATGTCATCGTCGTCGATGCAGGGAGTGATCTCACCAATGCGCTGAGCGGCGAAATGATGCTCACGCGAATGATCAAGAGTGGGCTTGCGGGCATCGTCATCGATGGTGCGGTTAGGGACGCCGGCTTTATCCGGGGGCAGAACTTTCCCGTTTTCGCCGCAGGCGTCACCCATCGCGGACCTTACAAGAACGGACCCGGCGAGATTAATGTTCCGATCGCGATTGATGGCATGGTGATCGAGCCCGGCGATCTCATCATCGGAGATGATGACGGGATGCTCTGCGTGCCGTTTGACGATGTCGATGAGATACTCGGAGCCGCCACAGCAAAGTACGAGGCCGAGCAGAAGCAGATCGCGAACATCATGGCCGGCACGCACGATGCCTCGTGGGTGGACAAGACGCTGCGCGAGCTTAACTGCGAAGGAGTTGCTTGACAGCGGAGTGCGGAGTCGCGCCGCGCTAAGATGACGACGGTCAGCCTGCGCGAGGGAAGCAAGGCGTATTTACTTACGCACCCAGGAGATGACCGCGACCATGACCACGCATCCAGCCGCAAAATATGCATAATTTGGCGCGCCACGGCCGATGAAGATGGGCACTACTGCTTCGCCGTTCCCCTATGATGTCGTGTCCTGCTATTCGCTCCAATCGGCAAATCCGCGACGTTGTGCGATTTTGCGCTACGCCTCATGGGCGGTTGCTTCCGCGGTCCGGGTTACCCCTCGATAACGGCCATGCTGGGCGATGCCTAGGCCGACGTGATGGGCCGCCGGCGGACATTCTGGTGGCTCAGTTCTGAAGCAGACATCACCATGCAATCGCTCTGGTGCAATTAGCGGAGTGGGAAGTCCGAACCTAGCGTCGTTAGCATGCGCAGATCCGTGGGTGTCATGAGATATCTTCGCTTGAAGCGACGGTTGAAATAGGAAAGATCGCCGAAGCCGGCCTCGAGTGCGATTGCGGCGATCGAGCAGGCCGCGAAGCGAGGACTTGTCAGCATAGTTCGGGCCGCCTCGAGCCGTCGCTCGAGGACAAAGTCCGAGAAAGTGGTTCCGGCCTCCTCAAACAGCATCTGGATGTAGCGCGGCGAAATACCCTGACGCGCGGCGACCTGATCCAGACTAAGCGCGACGTTTTGGATCAGATGACCCTTGATTGCTTCGAGGCGTGCGACGCGGACGCCTCGCTGACTGGCAATCTCCCGCCCCTCGTCTGTCGCACCGATCGCCAGAGCGACAAGGTCATAGACGTGCATTGCCGCAAGACGACCGAGTTGCGGGTCGGCGATGCGTTCGGGCAGGCTCGCCACATAAGATTGCAGAAGTGACAATGCCTCCGTATCGCGCGGAATGCAGTGCGCGGCAGCGGCCGCGACATTCCTTGCAAGCGGCGCGATCGCACTGAACGGCACCCGCACTGACAGGTAGGTGGCATCCACGAATCGCAGGAAAGCCGGCTCACGATAAACCAGGAGCACTCCATCCCCAACTTTTGGTATGCCCTCGCGCCGGCCCTGCGTGAGGGCCATGTGGCCACCGGTCTTTATCATCAGGCAGACCGTGTCCTCGCCATCGGCGAGCATCTGCGACGGTCGCGTCAGGCGTGCCGTGAATGAGGAAAGCATCTGCGCGCGGCGCAGGCCGGGTGCCACGTTCATCTTCATTTCGACCGCATGGCCAGGCTCAGCATCGATCTGGAGACGGACCGCCTGGTCGAATAGATCGCGCAGGGCAGGCAGACGCTTCGGAGGGGGAAGCCCAAGCGTCGAAAAATGTAGGGAAGCGTAGTCTCGCGCCTCGACCTTCATCGTGGTCTCCCCCGCGCCGCTACTCGCAATTCCAAGATTGTATTCGGGGGTGGAAATGCTGTCTAGCCTGCAGGCGAGATGAGAAAATTGCCAGTTCGTCCACGGCATAGCGGGACTTCGCACGAGTCCAAGACAGGGCTGGAGCAGACCTAGAGAATGGACCGCTGTCAGATCGAGGAGAAGACACATGCCGAAATCTACGTTAGCGATTTGCGCCGCACTTGCGGCGTTGACCTGGATGCTTCCGGTCGCGGCGCAGCAAAACTTGCCGGTCGCAACTGCTCAGACGCAGAACATCAAGCGTATCCCGTTGCAGCGTTTCGAGGTGCCCGGGACCGCGTACGAGACGGTGATCGGCATCGCCGAGATTGGGCCGAACGTTTCAATTGGGCGTCACACTCATCCGGGGCCCGAGTCGGGCTACGTCATCGAGGGTGGTTTCGAATTGCTGGTCGAGGGTGAACCGCCGCGGATGCTCAAGGCCGGTGAGTCCTACAAAATATCGCCGCACACCATTCACGATGCAAAGACCGGAGCGGATGGCGCCAAGGTGATCGCCACTTACGTCGTCGAAAAAGGGCAGCCGCTCGCAGCTGCAGTCAAGTGAGGCGGTGTGAGGCGCGCGGGGGCAACAAACTGGCGCTGAGGGTCGCGAGGACACGGTGCAGACACGGGCTTGGAGGGCCTTGCGAATTCTGCCGTGCATGTGGACGAGGAGGAGACCAGTGTCGCAAGCCACAACACCTGCTATGGCGCTGTTGCGCCTCTATACCGACGATAATGGCGACACTCGCTTCAGCGTGACCGAAATCGCACTGACGCTGCAGGACTTTGCTCCACCGGCGGCGCCGCTCAATGCCTCGGACGGTCAGCCCGCGACACAGTTCGTAGTTATCAGGCTTCCGGTGGGCTGGGTTGGGAAACAGCACCCGTCACCGAAGCCACAGGTGTTGTTCTGTTTAACCGGCAGCTTGAAGATTACGTGCAGCACGGGCGAAACAGCCATGATCGAAGCAGGTATGGGGCTCGTCATGAGCGATGTCAGCGGCAAAGGCCACCAAAGCGAGGTGACGTCCGCCGAACCGGTAAACGCGGTCATCATTCAATGAAGCGTAAGGTGGCATCCATGTCCGTTTTGAGGTCTTGGCCGGGTGCAAACGCGAAGACGCTCAATCGCGATCAAAGCGTTCTCCTGCGCACGCTCGTCGCCGCATCCAGCGCAAAATCGGCAGGTTTTGGAGTGCCCAGTTTTGTACCGAAATGGCGCGCCATTCAGAACAAAACCACGAACTCTTATGTAATTGAAGTTGCGATATAATTTCCGAGATGACGAGCCCGCTCTATCCGCGTACTTCCCTGGCGAGCACTCCATGCAGCCGCTCGGAAGCGATACCCGCGAGCTCCTGAATAAAGAGGTCGAGCACGGACGGAGCACGCTCCGCCAGACGGGTCGCGATCACGAACTTCGACGGGATGTTGGTTTCACTGGACAGGAGCGCGCGGAATCGCGCCTGCTTCACCCAGGCATGGGCATAGTGATCGGGCAGATAGCCCAGATACTGGCCGGAGAGCACGAACATGGCTTGCGCCTCCATGTTCGAGGCTGTGGCGCGGGCGACGGCATTGGGAAAGTGCTGAAGCTCTCGCTTGTTGGCGTAGAGCCTGACGACGAACGCGTATTCCCCGATAGCGGCCGCGTTCAAAGCTTCTTCCGGCGCGGTGAAGAGAGGGTGTCCGGTGGCGCAATAGAGCGAATGTCGCTCGTCCCGCAGATAGGAGAATTTGAGGCCCTGATAGGACTGAACCTCCGGCAGGATAGCGATGTCGATGCCGCCGTTGCCGAGTTCGGCGACGAGCGCCTCCGGCGCATCGATAACGATCTGAACCGTCGCGTCCGGCGCCTTGCGGCTAAGCGCGGCGATCACCTTATAGATCGGCAGATCTTCATCGGTGATGGTGTTGTCGACCAGCCCAAGGCGCAAGGTCCCGGTTATCCGGTGTTTCAGCGTGCCGATGTCACTCTCGAAGGCGTTGAGAGAGAGGAACAGCGCCTTGGACTTCTCGTAAACCGCCGCGCCGCGGTCAGTGAGTTCGAAGCCGCCGCGACCGCGCCGGCAGAGCCGGAAGCCGAACCGTTCCTCGAGCGCCTTGATGTGGAAGCTGACGGCCGACTGACTCAACCCCAGCGCGATCTGTGCTCCCAGAAAGCTGCGATGTTCCACGACGGCCCGGAACACCGCGAGCGAACGAAGATCGGATTGCGCGACCTGCATGATACCTCATTACATCATATTTTCTGATATAAGTATAAACACTTTCCTATTCTTCTGTAGTGACTTCCGTGGTGTGCTTTCCCTACTAGGAACGTGCCGCCGCGGCGGCTGCAAAGAGGGAAACGGACATGTCCACCACCGCGAATTTTGGCAGGATACTGTTGTCCGGAATCGCTGCCGCCGCATGCGTTGCTGTTTTCGCCGTACCGGCCACGAGCGCCGAGCTTCTGGCGACAGTCAAATCCAAGGGCAAGCTGACGGTCGGTACCGAGGCCCGGTTTCCGCCTTTCGAATTCGTCGAGAACGGCCAGATCGTCGGCTACTCCGCCGACATCATGACTGAGGTGATGAAGACGCTTCCGGGCGTCCAGCTCGAACGGCTTGACCTGCCCTGGCAAGGGATACTGCCGGGCCTCGCCGCCGACCGCTTCGACTATGTGGTGACTTCGGTCACGGCGACGAAGGAGCGCTATCAGACCTATCACCTGTCGGTCCCGATCGCCGACGCGACCATGGCGGTGCTGAAGCGCAAGGGCGACGCCGAGATCGCCAAGCCCGAAGACATCGCCGGAAAGCCGGCCGGATCGCAGGCGGGTTCCGCGCAGCTTCAGGCGCTGGAAACGCTCGCGGCCGATCTCAAGGCGAAGGCCACGCCGGTCGGTCGCATCACGACCTATACCGATTTCAGCGAGGCTTATGCGGATCTCGCCGCCGGGCGCATCCGCGCGGTGGTCAACTCACTGCCAAACCTGCTCGAGGCCGCGCGCCAGCGGCCCGGCATTTTCGAGGTCGTGCTGCCGACTTTCGGGCCCAAGACATATTTTACCTGGGCCGGCCGCAATGATCCCGACAGCGCCACGCTTGATGCGCTGATCGATTCCGAACTCGTCAAGCTCAACGCCTCGGGCAAGCTCGCTGAGCTGCAGACCAAATGGTTCGGCGCACCGATGCAGTTGCCCAACACCTTGCCCGTTCCGGAAAAATAGGAGAGCCGCCACGCACCGGAATTCCGCGTCATGTGGGACCTGATCGCGCAGAATGGCGCCGTGCTGCTGGATGGGCTAGCGGTGACGCTCGCCATCAGCGGTGCAGCGCTTCTGGTCGGTTGTCCGCTTGGCGTCTTTTTGGCGCGAGCGACGCTGTCGGGTCGGCCGATAGCCGTCGCCACGAGCGGACTTTACCGATCGTTCTGGCGCGGCACGCCGATCCTCGTGCAACTGCTGATCGTGTTCTATCTGCCGGCGGCGCTGGGCCTCACGCTGGTGCCGACGATCGCCGCCATCATCGGGCTCTCGCTCAATACCGCCGCTTTCCAGTCGGAAATCTATCGTGCCGGACTGGTAGCGGTTCCAGCCGGCCAAAGCGAGGCCGCCAGGATGCTCGGCCTGTCGCGGCGCGCCATCCTTCTGCGGATCGAACTGCCGCAAGCGGTGCGGCTGATGCTGCCGGCGCTGGTCGGAGAGGCGCTGACTCTCATCAAGAATTCGTCGCTCGTCTCGGTGATCGCCGTCACCGAGATCACGCGGCGCGCGCAGCAGATCGCATCGGCGACCTTCCGCCCGCTCGAAACCTACGCGATCGCGCTGATCGCCTATCTCGCGATCGCCGCGCTGTTGGCGGGTGCGGGTCTCTTACTCGAACGCCGCCTCGCCAGCGCCGGGCGAAGCTGAGATGGGCACATTCCTCGAAACCTATGGCGGGCTCTTCGCCGCGGCCTTCGCAACGACGCTGACCCTCACGGCAGCTGGACTCGTCGTCGCGGCGCTGGTCGCGCTGCCGCTGGCGCTGGGCCTGCGTTCCCAAAGCTGGCTGATTGCGGTTCCAGCCCGGCTCTATGTCGAGCTGATGCGCGGCGCGCCGCTCGTGATCCTGCTGTTCCTCGCCTATTACGGAGGCCCGGCCTTCGGCATCGTGCTCGATGCCGAGACGGCCGGCATCGCCGGGCTCGGCCTCTATGGTGCAGGCTTTTTCGCGGAGATCTACCGCGCCGGCCTGAACGCAGTGCCACGTGGCGAGATCGAGGCCGCCGCAGTGCTCGGCCTGTCTCGAGGACAGATTTTCCTGCATGTCCGTATACCACGAGCGGCGCGACTCGTTCTGCCGCCGGCCATCGGCCAGGCCATCAACCTGCTTAAGGAATCGGCCGTCCTTTCGGTCATTACCGTGCCCGAGCTGACAAAGGTCGCCGGAGAGGTGAGCAACCTCACCTTCTCCGCTATCGCGCCCTATCTCACCGCCGCGCTGCTCTACTGGATCGCCGTCGAGGCGCTGGCGCGTGCCGGCGACGCGGCGGAACGCCACCTCGCAGTTGGGAAATCATGAGCCGCATGTCGCAAGCATCACCTGTTCCGGCCATCCGCATTCGCGGCCTGATGAAGCGGTTCGGCGATCGCACGGTGCTCGACGGCATCGACCTCGACGTCAGGGACGGCGACGTCCTGTGCATCATCGGCCCCTCGGGCTCGGGCAAGAGCACGCTGCTGCGCTGCGTCGCTTTCCTCGACGCCTATGACGAGGGCGAGGTCAGCATCCTCGGCCGCTTGATAGGCTGGCGCGAGACGCCGATGGGACGAGAACCGGCCGGCGAGGCCGAACTCGCAGCCGTGCGGGCTCCGCTCGGCATGGTGTTCCAGCATTTCCATCTCTGGCCGCACCTTCCGGTCCTCGCGAACGTCACACTTGCGCTGCGGCTGGCGCGCGGCCTTTCCAAGCAGGAGGCGGAGGAGACCGGGCTTGCCATGCTCGGGCGCGTCGGGCTCACCAGCCATGCTGGGCACTTCCCCGATCAGTTGTCGGGCGGCCAGAAGCAGCGCGTTGCGATCGCGCGGGCGCTGGCGGTGAGGCCGAAGGTGATGCTTTTCGACGAACCGACATCCGCGCTCGATCCCGAGCTGGTCGGCGAGGTGCTTTCGGTGATGAAGGCGCTGGCGGCCGACGGCATGACCATGGTGATCGTGACGCACGAGATGGGCTTTGCGGCTCATGCGGCGAACCGCACGGTCTTCATGGATCGCGGTCGGATCGTCGAGGCGGGGGCGCCGCAAGACCTCTTCAGGGCGCCGCAGAGCGAGCGGCTCAGACAATTCCTCGAAACCTGGCGCGAACGAGCGCTGTGAGGGACGGAAAGGAAGATCATGACCACTCACGCTTACGAGAAGGGTCGTCTCGACCTGCCCTTCGTCGGCATCGCGACCTTCGCCAAGAGTCCCTATGTCCAGGACTGGGACCGGATCGAGGCGGATGTCGCGATCCTCGGCGCGCCCTTCGACTTCGGAACTCAATGGCGTGCCGGTGCGCGCTTTGGGCCTCGGGCCATTCGTGAAGCATCGACGCTATTCTCCTTCGGCCATGCCGGCGCCTACGATCACGAGGACGACGTCACCTATCTTGAAGGCGTGCGCATCGTCGATCTCGGCGACGCCGACATCATCCATACCGATACGATCGCAAGCCACGCCAATATCGAGCTCGGGGTCCGCAATATCCTGGCGGCCGGCGCCTTGCCGGTGGTGCTTGGCGGCGATCATTCGATCAATATCCCCTGCATCGCCGCCTTCAGCGATCAGGATCCGATCCATCTGGTCCAGATCGATGCTCATCTCGACTTCGTCGACGAGCGCCACGGCGTTCGCTACGGCCATGGCAGTCCGATGCGGCGGGCCGCCGAGAGGTCCTGGGTCACCGGCCTGACGCAGCTCGGCATCCGCAACGTGTCTTCGACGGCCAAGGAAGGCTACGAGGCGGCCCGTGCCATGCGCTCCGACATTCTGTCCGTGCGGCAGATACGCAAGCTCGGCGTCGAGGCAGTGCTGATGCGTATTCCGGCTGGAAGGCGCTATTACCTTACGATCGACATTGACGGCTTCGATCCGTCGATCGCACCCGGCACCGGCACGCCGAGCCACGGCGGCTTCATCTATTACGAAGTGCTGGAACTGATAGCAGGCCTTGCCAGTCGAGGCCGCATTGTCGGGATCGACCTGGTCGAGGTCGCGCCTGACTATGATCACACCGGCTCTACTGCAATCCTCGCCGCGCAGATACTGCTCAACGCGATCGGCAGGATCTTCACGCAACCAGCGACGACGACCTGACAGCGCGCAACTTCGAGCAAAGCAGCCCGTGCTTTTCAATCTCATTCGCCAGTTGGCGCAGAAGGCTTGCTGCATCGTGTGGCGCAACTTCCGGCCCGAACACCACGATTGTTTGGCCTCTGGGCGCCTCCGCTCGCGCTGCGATCTCCTTCCGCCGGAGTTCTTGCAGCCTTACGGTACGGCCCTGACTCCTTCGGACAAGTATTTCCATCCAAATCAAACCCGTAATCGCCCTGAACATGAATCCAACGATTGGGCGGTGCCGCATGGATCGCGCCCGTCGAGGCCGAGCCCAAAGCCGGCACGAAGCATCGCGTCGACATGGCAGTTCCGCTTGGCGACGTAGAGCGACCATTCGGCGACAAGACCGTTACCCAGAAATTCCGTGAGCTTGTCGAGCCTGCGATCGGGACGGTCAGCGCGCGAAGGTCATGGACCTGATCGACGGGCTGGATACGCTCACGACCCACGAGCCTCCGAGGAAGGCACTTCGCCTATCAATTTAGGGTAAGGACTGCACCGCCCACCGGCGACCAAAAGCGTGCGGATCACAACATCGAATTTCGCACGCCGAGTTCGCTGTTCTATTCCGAGTGGTGTCGAAACTGGCGCGCCCGAGACGATTCGAACGGGTGACCTTTGCCTTGTGCGGATCCGTCGATCGACGAAGGGCAACTCGCTTTTGCGGTTGGATTTTCCACTGTAAGCCGTTGATCTCCAATGCTTGGATTTTGGCTTGGTTGGAAAAATTCTCTTGAAAAGTCAATGCCAGCGCCATGTCTCTTAATCAGCGGGTCCCAGGTTCGAGCCCTGGTGCGCCCACCACCCAAAACTCATTTCTCTTCAATGCGTTATTGGCAGAGGCGTTGAGAACAGAACGGGTCTCGTGCGACACTTTTTGTGGTCGCACGCCGTGCTACGAGTGGCGAAATTCGTAAAACGTTCGTGCTGAAATCCCGCAAAGGGTGGCACCGATTGGCAGCGTGTCTCGCGGCGAAAATCAACGAGAGAGCTGCGCGCGGTCGGTATGCATTTGCTAGGTCTTCCGGCGGGCGATGGGAATGGTGATCCCACCTGCAATTCGAGCAGATCGATGCCGGAATCGGCGCGATCCGCGTCGCGAGCTACGACAAGAATGGTTCAATAAACGTCCTGGCCCGAGAGCGTAACCACGGTCCGGATCATGATGCGAATGTCCAACCAAATGCTCCAATTGGTGACGTACCAGACATCGTATTCAACGCGTTTCTTCATCAGGTCGATGGTAGGTGTCTCGCCGCGAAGGCCGTTCACCTGAGCCCAGCCGGTGAGGCCGGGTTTGACGTGACGGCGACAGGCATAATTGCCAATCATCTGGTCGTAATAGTTGTCATGCGCGAGAGCGTGCGGCCGCGGACCCACTAGCGACATTTCTCCGCGCAGCACGTTCCACAGTTGAGGCAATTCGTCGATGCTGGTCTTGCGCAAGATCCGCCCGATCCTGGTAACCCGCGCATCCTGTTTGCTTGCCTGCTTGATCTCGGAACCATTCTCCGAGACCGTCATGCTGCGGAATTTCCAGATGTCGAACAACCCGCCGTTGAAGCCGCGGCGCGTCTGACGAAATATGATGCTGCCCGGGGAGTCGAGCTTGACCAGCAGCGCCGTCATGACAAGCAAAGGGGCAAGGAACAACAATCCGAACGAGGCAAGTCCAATATCGACGCCGCGTTTCAAGGCTCGCTCGCTGACCGAAAGAGGCGCTCGCTGGATTTCGATCGCGACTGATCCGCCAATGGGTACGAATGGCCGCGATACAAGGTCGGCGATTTCAAAATCCGGCAGCAGGCGAACCGGATTTGGCACCTGGCGCAGACATTGGCTTAGGTGTTGAAACAGCGGCAGGTCGTTCCAATTGAAGGCAAGAAGAAATTCGTCGGCGCCTGCTGTGCGCGAAATTCGAATGATGGTCGTCAGCTCGCGCTCAATTGCTGCGTCGTCAGACTTTAGCGTAGCGTCCAGAACGAAGTGACGTACCACCTGAAAGCCGTTCTTGCGCAAGTCCTTGAAGCGGCTTGAAGTAAAGTCGAGCGGCTCGCCGCTGATCAGCACGACCCTTCGTTTGACGGAATGTCTTCGCGCGAAAGAAGAGTTCAAGGCGAGGCGCCAGATCGCGCGATGCGCGCCCAGACCGACAAGGCCGGCCGCTGCAAACAGAACGATAGTGATGCGGGAGAGCTCGGCGGTCGATCTGAGCAGGAAAGCAGAAAATGCGAGAATCGCGAGTGAGAGAAGCCACACGGATGAGGCCTTACGCAACTGCCAGCTCGTATTGGCCAGATTGTGGTTATCGTAGCATCCTCTGAAGAAGGCGATCGCGACGAACGCGGTCGCCACAAGCAACGCGACGCCGACCGAAAGTTCTCGCTCGGCCAGTGTTGCCATGAATTTGCGGTGAATTTGGTTGGCGGCAACATAGCTGAGCAGGATGAGCAGGAAGTCGCCTGCCATAATGGCAAATTGAAGCGGTCTTTGCAGTGAGACGCCGCGTCTTACCAACATCGAGGATGAGGACTTCGAACCGTATGTGGTTAATGACATAAGGGGCTCATTCCAAAGACTGCACGCGGCAATGCACTAACGAAAGCAAGGGTATATTCAAAAGCCTACATCGAGAGACTACAGACCCGATGATATCGATGTAGCTCCACGCGACATTTCGGCGACGGAAATCGCGAGTATCAACTGCGTTAGGGTGCCTATCGCGGCGTCAAGGTCCGCAGACACGGCGAGGGTCCAGCTGCAGTGCGCTGCGTGCCGGCGGCTGTAGCAGGAAGCGGAGACTCGGCCAGGGGTGGAGGCGGGTCTGCGACAAACTGCGCGGTGCTGCCCGAAAAGAAGTAGAGTGTGGACCAATCCGGGGAGAGCTCGACCCAGTTGCTGTTGCCGGCCCCTCGATTATTGGCGCCGTTGTGCGGCGAGTCCGGAGAACGCCACCAGTCGGCCCCAACGTTGGCAACCACTTTCATTTCGGGGTCCGTCGTCTTCATGTCTATCTGGACGTAGACAGAATCGACGGCTCCGGCGGCGAAACCGCCGCGTCTCACGAGCCACATCAGGTCGTTGCGGCCGGGAGGGGGACCGTCAACAAGGGTGCCTCCATCCGTCTGAACTTCGATCTTCATCTGGACAGCAACGTTCTTGGGAACCATCGCGTCAAAATGGGCTCCAACGATCTCGTTCTCTGTCTGGTCCTGCACCAGGATCCATTCCTTCGTGCTGCGAAGGCGTACAAATGTCTTTCCGTTGGCGACGAGGATCTTGCCGTCCTTGTTCGGTGTGTTCGCCCCGAATTTTGGAAATACCGATGCCATTCCTGTGACGGCATTGAAGTCGGCGGGAGGTTCGCCGTTCTCGGGCTTGGAGGCGCCGTTGCACCAGGAGGATGTCTTGGGGGCGCCGGCAGGATATGCCTGGCTATACCCAACGCTGTTTTGCGCGATGACCCTCGAAGCGAGACTCACAGAGGTGACGGCGTCCGGTCTCCCGCTCGCCGCATCGGCACTCTCCGTGGAGACGGCCAGAATTCCAATGAGGCCTAGCGACAGGAGCCAACCCGAGGCAGATCGCTCGAGGACGTTACGCGCAATAGCAGCGGGCCGCGAGCAGGACGGGACAAAATGGCAAGTGTCAGACATGGACCGACCCATAACCAGTTAAACGTCTTCTCATATCGTAGGCACCGGGCGCGCGGCCGACTTGACGATCGTCAAGAATGGATCTGCGATTTGGGGCCGATCAGCCGCGTGTTGCTACGGTTAGCTTGTTTGACGTCGTAACCCTTCGCTCTCGGATACAACGACGTCTGCGACGCTACGCTTATTCGCTCGCCCGAGACCGTCGATATAGCGCCGAGCCGGCGTTTCAATCACAAAGTAGGAGAAATAGGAGATGGCGAATATGATCAACCAGGAAACTATGCAGAACGGGACCATCAGGCCGGGCGACGCGTGAAAGAGCTTGTCGGCGATTGCATTCATGACAATCAGAATCACCAGGGAATGCCACATATAGATTGAATAGGTGAGTTGGCCTAAGGGAGCTAGGCGCTTCACAAAGGGTGGTGCAGTACTCTGATCGGCCGCCATCGCGGTGATCGCGACGACATACACGAGCCCCAGCGAGATGAGATGATGGGTATAGGTGATCATCGAGATCAGCAATAGCGCCATTGACAATAGCAAAGCTCGCCCCGGCGCAGGAATGATCTGAATTTTGTGCCGAAAGCAAAACAGGCAAATACCAATCATGAAGGAAGGAAGCGCCCTGAAGGGCGGCCACACGTCGACCCACGAGCGGTCGACGGAATTGTGAGTGAGATCGACGGCGATCATGGTAACAAGAACAAGGAAGGACGCCGCCAGAAGCCCAAGCCTTGATCTGACCGCTGCCCAGGCGAAGAGCGGAAACATCAGATACATCACCATTTCCGCGCCAATCGACCAGGATACACTGCTGAACGAAATTCCGTTGCCGCAGGTCAACATCGCATTGAGGAGAAGGGCGGTTTCCGCGATGCATGTCGCCTCAAAAGATGGTTGGTGATTTCCCGCCTTGCCGAGCACGACGAATACAGACCAGACAATGATAGAAGCCGCCAGCGTCAACCAGTGCAGCGGCATGAGCCGGCCGACACGTCGTTGGAGAAATGATCCATAATCGGCGAGAGACTCGACTTTTCCCTGATAGACATGCGCAATAACAAATCCGGAGATCACGAAAAAAAGGTCAACGAACAGGGCAAGGCCGCTCGGTAGCGTAGGCCGAATGGCCGCCGGAAAGAAGAACTCGAAAGAATGTCGAACTACGATGCCGATAGAGGCGACGAATCGAAGCAGATCCAGATGCAGCATCTCATCGGATGCAACGCGAAGAACTGGAATTGTCCACGCTTTGACTGTCATGTCGCCGCGTTCCGGCTTGTTCGTTGGCGACACGGCGGGTTGTTACGGCGGACTTTGGCCAGTGTTCCCAGTGTCAGAGCAAAGGCCAGAAGGCAGTCGTTTGAGAAGGCTTGCGCGGTTGCTGTTGAATCGGCAGGGATGGGGCGTGAACCGGCCTCAATAAGCTGCTGCCGTCCGTCTGCCGACGGAGAAGATCTATCTTTGTCGTTGTCCGCTGAATTCTTCCACCGGCTGGAACGGGCCCCGGGAGCAGCCGATTTGCCTTGGATGAGAATCTCGCCGCTTCGGGTCGGTGTCGAAGGGGGCGCGGGCAGTATCTCCTTGACCAATCCGCGCAGCGGCGGAGCTGGGCTCGCGCGAAAGCCATCAGCGCTCATGGAATAGAATCCGATCGTCTTCCACTGAGTCGAAAGTTCGATCCAGTTGCTGCCACCGATCCCTGGATTGTTGCGGTGGTCGTCAAGATAGGGTGCTCGCGCGTCGCGCCACCAGTCGGCGCCGACCATGGCCACGAGATGCAGGTTCGGATCGGTAACCCTCATCTCCATCTGGACATAGACGGCATCCACAGCGCCAGCCGGATAGGTTCCGCGCGCCTTGTACCAAAAGTGATTGTTGTAGCCGGCCGGAGGCGCACCAAAGGCGATCGTCGTGCCGGCCACAGGGGTGGCTTTCATCGGAATGGCAACATTACCAACGAAGTCTGAGACGAAATGTCCTCCAGTCAATTGCGTCCTCGACTGGTCTTGCACCAACGTCCATTCACCAGTGTGCTTGAAGCGAACGTAGGTCTTGGCGTTGGCGACCTCGACGGCCGCGTCAGGATTTGAATACGGCGGTGACCCCACCTTCGGATAGACTTGTCCCCAGCCTTCGACCGCGGTGAAATCCGCGGGCGGCGACCAAAGCCCGCCATCATTCCAACCCTGGTACCAGTTGTAGCTTGGGGGCACGCCTGCAGGAAAGCCTTCGCTATTCCCAGGAGTGTTCTGTTTGATGAGATCTGACATTGAGAAGTCCATCAACTACACTTCCTTGCTCATGCGCTGGACGGGCTGTGTGCAAGCCATTTCGGCGACGTAAACCGGCCCGCGTAGCAAAAGAACAACGTCATCGATGTGAAATTATCGATGAGGTTCTCGGATAGAAAGTAGATGAGGAGCACCGTGTACATGGTCTTCGCCGCCCGATCCTTCAGCGAAAAAACGATGGTGAAGACGAAGATGGCGAAGACCAGGAAGTTCAGCAGCCCATACTCTGCCAATACGCGCAGGTAGTCATTGTGCGGCGGTAGCGGCAGGACAGTCAGGACACCGGTCTGACTTGCGCCATATCCGAACAATATTCCGCCGATTCCGAGCGATGAATATATCTGCCATATGTTCGTCCAGTGTGTGACGCGGAAGAACGCAGACATGTCCGTCGTTCCGGTCAAATCGATCAACTGTTTTGTCGACATTCGGGCGACGGTGCTCGGATCGAGGCTCCAGATCAGCGCGATTGCGTTCAATCCGGTTATCAGTCGATCCAGCGCGCCGACGGCGTAGGCTGCAACGCTGGCGCATGCCAACAAGATGAGCGCGACGAAGACCTGTGGTCGCAATGGGAAAAAAGACCAAAGGCCAATGGAGATGATGGTCGCCAGGGCTGGGCCAACACGATTCATGATGGCAGCGTTTATGAACTGTGCGACCAGGACCTTGTTTCCGAACCAGGGAGACAAGGCAAAGAACAGGGCCGAGAAGTACAACGCTGCCGTGTTTGTGTTCGGGAAGTAGGAGAACACGTCAGGATATTCGATACCGGTATAGACTTGAGTGTGGCCGATCACCTTGAACAGGAGCGGCAATGCCGCGAGCACATAGATGCAACGCTTTTCGGACGGCTGCACCCGCTCGGCCATACCGCGGCCCGCTACGTAGAACGAGTAGATTGAGACAAGCTTCAACCCATCGGACAGCTCGAAAGCGCCAAAGTTCACCAGGTAGCTCGCGCCTGTGAAGATGCAAGCGAGCGTCAACAGGGCATTGTAAAGGTAGCTTCTCTCGTTCGCGATCAGCACGTGGCGCGCAGACCACAGGATCAGAAGCAGGCTTGTCGAATTACTCAGGACGTTGAATACCGTCGAGCCGGTGAAATGATAGAGAAAGGTCAGGCAGTTCAGGAAGACGAGCCCAAAGCAGGTCACCACGAAGAAGCGACCCTGCATGGTCGTCGAACCGGAAGCGAGGTGCGGTGTACCCTCTCTTCCCAGAGCTAGATCGTTCACAGCAGGCGTACTCCGCGCTTCTGACCTTTCGGTTCCGCGTCGCCCCTCCGAACGGGAGCGCCCTATCCGGGACCGACCTGTCGGATCAACATGTCGGGAATTGCCAAGTCTGAGTTGACGATCGTCAATACCCGCCCGAACGCTTCGGTGGACCTTAAGCTGTCAGAAGAATTGGAGTCGACAGTGGAACGTGGCACGAGCAGTGTATTAGCCAGCGCGTTCGGTCTGTTATGGCGTCGGCAATGGGTCATATATCTGTGCCTGTTGCTGACGTCCGGCGCGGCCTTTCTTTACTACGCTGCGGTTGGAGAGCGCTACGAAGCATACGTCTTGCTTCGCGCCGGGCAGGGGATCAAGGAACGATCTTCCACTAACGCGGCGGCCACGCCGTTCGGGGAGGGCGTTGACCTCCAAAGCCGAATGGAATCACTGTCGCGCATCGCCAAGATCGATCTGGTCATCCTGGAGGCGGCGAAGAACGTCGGTTACGAGAGACTATCGTCCGACTCAAACCCGACGCTTTTGGCCAGAGTTATGGCATGGGGAAGGGAGATTGATCTTCGAGACGTGTTCGCCAAAGAGCCTGCAGAACCGAAGGCGCAGGCGAAGCCGGTTGACGAGACGGAAGAGGACATAGAGCGCAACCAAGCGGGCATTCTCAGCTTGCGAGACCGCGTGAACGCGAAACAGGAGGGGCGCTCCGATCTATTGAGGATAACATTCCGTCACAGGGATCCGGTGGTCGCCGCGAGCTATCTGAACGAGCTCGCGAACGCGTTGGTCACCGTGCAAAGCCTCGACGTGCAAATGCCAGGTGCACAGGAGTTCTTCCAGCAACAAACGAAGCGGCTGGAGGAGGAGGCCGAGATAGCAGCTGCAGAACTGAAGCGCTTCTCCGTCGAGGCCTCGATCTATGCCGTCGACGACCAGCGGCAGCTGCTTCTCAAACGTGCCAGTGATCTGTCTGCGCTGATCGCCACGACGCGAGGTGCGATCGAGGACAAGAAGGGGCAGAAACTGTCGGTCGCCGACCAATTGGCCGTATTGCGGCCAGTTGCGCAGAACAAGGCCGTCAGTCGGATGGTAACCACGCTCGGAGGGCAGGATGGCCGTAAGGGTCTTGACCCGGTCGCAAAGCCGCCTGAGCAGTTTGAGGAGCAGCCGCCGTTGCTTCTGATCAAGGTCTACCAGGACAACATGGCGACGCTGATGAAGCTGAATGCCGAACTCAATGGGCAGATGGAGCTCCTGAATCAGCTCGGTACTGAGCTCGAGAAGGTAAACAAGGAGCTGGCGTCGCTTTCCGCGAAGGAAGCAGAATACGGGAGATTGAAACGAGTTCTCGCGACCTCGTCGTCGGCCGCCGCACAGTATGCAACTCGAATTCTCGAAGAGCAGATAAGCTCCGAAGTGGCCAAGAAGAGCCAACTCTCCAGTCTTAGAGTGGTGCAGAAGGCGATAACGCCAACAGCGCCGGTGTTTCCGCAAGTCTCGCAGCTTGTCGCATTGGCAGTCGCTGGCGGAATTCTGCTTGGCTTAGGTGGCATCTTCGGTCCCGAGCTTGCCAAGAGCACCATGTCTCCGGCGCCCAACCCGGTCACCGCCGTTGAGGATCACGATCCGATAAAGAACTTGTTGATGGCCGTTCAAAGAGGGGATGGGATGAGGGGGCTTCATCCCGTCGGATGGGCTGACTACGAGGAAAACGGCGCCGGGATTGGCGCACGATCACCCAGAATGCCTCCACTGAAGGGGTGAATAGAATAGTGCCATGAGAGTGCCATGTGACGCGTCGGTAGCCGTCGCCGGTACCAAGGGTAATCCTCGACATGAAGATATTCAGCATTTGTTGCGTTCGAGACGAGAACGACATTGTCGGCGAGACGTTGAAAGCGGCTCTCGAATGGAGCGATCGGATCTTCGTTTTTGACAATGGAAGCGTCGATGGAACCTGGGAGACGCTTCAGGACCTCGCGAATTGCTATCCCAAGATCGAGCTTGTTGGCCACGACGATCGGACGTTCACCGATGAGCTCCGTGGCGAAATATTTGAAACGCGACGGCATGTAGCGTCGCCGGGGGACTGGTGGTGCAGGCTCGATTCTGACGAGTTCTTCATCGATGATCCGGCGCAGTTCCTTGGGAACGTGCCCCAAAGCTATGGCTTCGTTCTTTCGGCGACAATGAATTTCTATTTCACGGACGCCGATTTGAAGAACTACGAAGAGAACCCGGCTGAATGGCTCGCCCGCCCCGTGCAAGAGCGGCTCAGGTACTATCAGAACAACTGGAGCGAACCGCGATTCGTTCGCCATCGAGGCGATCTCCGTTGGGGCGGACTGATCTGGCCACATAATCGCGGACGGACATCTCCGTCGCGGATACGTTTGAAGCATTTCCCATATCGCTCGCCGACGCAGATATCCAAGCGACTGGCGATACGTCAACAGCAGCCGGGGCTGTTTAAGCACGAGGCGAACCGAGCGCTTGCGAAGGGCTTGCAGCCTGACTGGACGGAAAAAGGTCCAATGCCCCTGCATGAGCTGGCCTCCTGGCGAGATCGCGTGAGGGAGGCCGCTGAATGTGACGTTGATCGGGGCGATGGAATGTTCTTCACGCGCGATGATCTGATGCCGCCACTTCCATCGCCGGCCTTGGACCTGGTGAAGGTCGGCCTGCGGCGGACCCGAGTAGGGAGAGCAATCGTGTCACCGCTCCTGAGATGGCGTCGAAGCCAATTCGGCAGGCGGTGAGCCGTCTGTCCTACCCGCGCGCGATATAACCGGGAAAACCGAGCTGGACTGAAACTGACAGGAGCATAGACATGGTGGTGAAAGACCGACTGAAATCGTTCGTGAGGTCAGCAGGATACGAAATTCGTCGTCATCATCCGAGTTTGGCGGAGTTCCTCCGATCCCGTTCCGTAAACCTTGTTCTGGACGTCGGCGCGAACGAGGGCCAGTTCGTACACGACCTAAAATCGCAAGGTTATACGGGGAGGATCGTCTCCTTCGAGCCGGTGGTTGATGTGTTCAAGAGACTAGAGAAGAGGTGCGAGGCCGATCAGAAATGGGAGTGCCGAAATTTGGCGCTGGGCGATGTCAACGGCATCATCCAGATCAATGTGAGCAAGAACACGGCCATGAGCTCGATAGTCAACCAGACGGAGATCGGTCGGAACAGCATCTACGAATCCCAAGTGGTTCGCATCGACAAGGTCCAGATCGCCACGCTCGATTCGATATTTGAGGAGTTCGTCGGCGAGCGTGTTTTCCTGAAGGTTGATACGCAGGGATTTGAGCAGAGCGTCCTGCGTGGAGGTGCAAACTCGCTTCATCGCCTGCATGGCGTTCAACTCGAATTGCCCTTGATCCATCTTTATGAGGATACCTGGAAGTTCGATGAGGCACTCCGCTTCATGCGAGAGGCTGGCTTTACGCTGAGCCAGTTACGTCCTGTGACCTACTACTCCCGGGATTCCGCGTCGCTTCTCGAGGTAGATTGTGTATTCAGGCGGACGCATTACGCTGATGGTCTCAGCTGCGACTAATTGCCGAACATTCCTGAGATCGCCGAATCTGCCATTAGGCACCCACTCGGCGAGAATAGGCGTTTGAGATCGGGAAGCCGAACAGCAGCCAGTAGCGCCACAGGGCCATGATGAGTGACGTCAACAGGATTGCCGCGCCGGCGCCATGGAGCCCGGCGAACGGCAACAGCGCCAATTGTGCTATCACCAGAACGCCTACCGAGGTCAGATTCGTGACCGTCGTCAGACGGTCGAGATGCGCTGTAAACAGGGCCAGCGCGCCGAAATCGGCCATATAACGAACCGCCAGTCCAGCTACGATCAGCCAGAATGCCGACCACTGGGCGACGAGCGCGGGCTGAGCGATCCATGGCAGAAGGACCTGGAAAGTAAATCCGACCGCCGTGCTGAGCGCAACAGTCGCAAGCGCAGTTCTCTGCAGGAAGCGCCACGCCAGCTGACGATGCGCCGAGGGGCCGCTAGTCCGATATGCGCTGATTAGCGATGGGCGCTGCTTTTGCTGAAGAACCAGAGACAGGAAGGTGGTTGCGGAACTGCCGACCGTCCAGAAAAGGAAGTAGACGCCGGCGACTTTCAGACCCAGGAACAGTGTGATCAGGTAGCGGTCGATGTATTGGCTCGTAATAAAGCCTAGGTCGCTCAACAGCATGAGGAAGGACTTCCGGATCGCGTCGGTGATCACTGAAAGTCGGAGCGGCCGGGAGAACGATGTCAGCCATGGCCATGACCGGCTCAGGAAGGCGAACAGCCACACCGAGGCGACCCCTCCCACCAACCAGAAGCCGAACAGATACGGAAGCGACCTGAAGCTGGTGTCCCAAACGGCGAGCGGAACATAGATGAGGATCCAGGCTGCGCCGCGAATGAAGCCGATGGCGTTCGCCCAGGCGTGGCGCTGCAGGCTTGAAAGGAGGTAGAAAATGTCGTTGCCCACATGCTCGAACATGATCACGGCGACGATGATGATCCAGAGAGGCGGAGTGCCGAGGAGGGCGGTCACCAGCGTCGCGATCGTCAGAAGAACCGTGTAGGCAAGGGCCACGAAGCACCAATAGTGGCGCATGCTGTCGATCATTTCGCTGGTGGAAGCCGTTACGGCGTCGCGCATCAGCAGGTGGTTCATACCGAGATTGACCACGATCGGAACGGCTGCGATCGCGCCGGCGGCGAGGCCATAGAGACCCAGCGACGACAGATCAAGATAGCGGGCAATGAACAGGGCGAGGCCGAATTTGCAGCCCATGACGCTCGCCCGCATGGCCATGACCATTAGATCGACGAGGAGGCGGCCGGGTGAGTCGGGCAAGACTGGTGTGCTCATGATGCAGGCAAGGAATCAGGCATGACAGATCACCATCGCATTCATCTCGCGTCCGGTCAGCTCGATCGGAAAACCAATGACTTTCGGGGCAGCCTATGGGGGCAAGAACCGGCCAAATTTGAGAGGCGTCAATAACGGTTTAGGCCGACATGCTGTGGCCGACCGTGCGATTTCTGTCAGGCTCGTGGGCCGGGAGACGGGCCACCATCCGTGCCGTTACCGTCAAGCGAGTTGTTCCGGGGTGCTGCGCCTCAGGCGACGCAGGCGGGCGGCGAGAAACGGCGGACAAAGGGCGACAGCAACGAAACGAAGGACGGCTTGCAGGCTCACGCCGTGGAGATCCCGGCGAAATTGCCAAGCCACGCTCGACATCTCCGCTATGCTCGCACCGCCCTTACGAAAATCTGTCAGCGTGATCAGTCCCCGACGCGCAAAGCAGCGCCGGGCCTGGAGCTGAATGGTTTTGCGCAGCTGTGTGTCCTGGACACTGGATTCCGCAGTCTGCGCGATCAAATCGGCTACCTTGCGTCCGTCGTGCAGGAGCTGTTCCACCCCCAATCGAGCCGTCTCGGAATCGTCGTGATAGGTGTAGGTCGCACAGGCCTCGTTGATGAGACCTGCTTTGCCGAGAAGTAGCAGCGGCGCCCATGCAGCGACGTCGGCTGTGTGCGGTAGATCCAGCGGGATGCCGCCGCGCTCGCGCAGGAGGGCAGTGCGCATCACTACGCCGCATACGTTAACTGTGATCTGGTCGGTCAGGAACGCATTCAGAATCGTGGTGCCGTCCCGAATGCCGGTATCGAGAGTCCGACTGACGCGCGGCGGGCGCGTCTGGCCGAGCGAGGCCGCATGTAGATTGCTTAGGGTAATGACGATTGGAAGTTGCGGGTATTGGTCAATGAGGGCCACGCATCGCTCGAGCAGCGACGGCATTATTCTGTCGTCATCGGAGACGAGGATGATGTATTCGCCTCGGGCATTCGAGAGACATGCATTCCAATTCGGCAGCAGGCCAATGTTCGTTTCCTGGGTGATGACGCGCAATCGTGGGTCGCTAAATTCGTCCAAGGTCTGTGCGGTATCGTCTGGCGAAGCATTGTTCGAAACGAGAACCTCGAAATGAGGGTAGGTCTGCGCCAGGGCTGAAGCGATGCATCCCTTCAATAGGGCGGCCCGGTTATACGTGGGAATTGCAATCGTCACGTAGGGATGGCTTGCCGTGGCCGGAGGCATACGACTCGCGACCGCATTCGCATGCTTCGAGGGCGGACACTCCGTGATATTTGCCGAATGTGTCATGGAATTTCGATTGTCAGACGTGTCGTCGCGGCAATCGCCATGAGACGCTCGATCCGGTATTGCTTGGTTCCCGATCGGAAGTGAACTTGCTGGAATGCACGGCCAGCTCCTCCCACGTGTGAAATCGCACAAAGGCGTCATGGACGGCGAACGGCATCATTCTGGGCGCGCCCGGCGTCATCTAAACTGCGACAGACGGGGCCGAGTTGACGGCTATCAATTCCGTCGGCCGTTGTTCGCCAGGCCGCGGCTGCTTGCGTGAGGGCGTTCCGCGCGGGCGGGCGCAAAACAAAATGCGGGGGCCGTGAAACGGCGCCCCGAGGTTTGGTCTATCCCATTGCGAGAAAACTAGTGTTGGGCAGGCAACGAGAGCGTCTGCACGAGTGAAGCGTTCGGATCGACGGCGAGAGGCCCGTTCGTCACGGCGCCGGCTGTGGTCGCATCGGTCGCGGTATACTGGCTCAGTAGCGCGAACGCCTGATTTGCACTGCTCAGCAGGGACGCCGAGGCAGAGCTCGCCGGCTTTGCAACCAAAGATACATTGTCATAGAGCGCGCCGAGCCCGTCGCTGCCTTGGCTCGTAACCTCGCGGAATGTCACGCGATCCTGTCCGCCCGTACCGGTCACCGTGAAATCATAGTTTTGCCAGGTGCTGTCGGGCGGAACGACCCCAAGGACCGAGCCATTCCAGAGGACTTCGATCGAGCAGGTCGAGCTTGTGAAGCCCGGCCGCGAGCGCGCATCGAAGGAAAGGACGTATTGCTGGCCGGCCACGGTTTCCACATCCTGGTAAAGTCCGTCGCGAGCTCCGGCATAGTCCAATTCGCCGTAATTGCCGCCGTCACTTGCTTTCACGCCGTTCAGATTATTCCAGAGCTCGATGGTTCCGCCACTGATGGCGTGCCAGCCCGGAATAGCATCGAAGGCCCCCCAGCGGCCGGCTTGGAGGGGCGCCAGCGCAGATGACTCGAACGATCCGTTCACCAGGAGATTCTTATCCGCGGCCCCCGGTAGTGAATCGGCAGGCGTCGCCGTGGCGACGGTGAGTTGGATATTGTCATAGAGGGCACCCAGGCCGTCGCTACCCTGGCTGGCTACCTCGCGGAAGGTAAGGCGATCGTTGCTGCCGGTGCCCACGACCTTGAAATCAAAGGTGTCCCAACTACTGCTAGGCGGAACGGTCGCAATGACTGAGCCATTCCACAACACTTCGATCGAGCAGGTCGCACCGGTGAAGCCGGGTCGTGACCGCGCATCGAAGGACAGTTGATAAGCTTGTCCAGCGACCGTCTTGACGTCCTGGTAGAATCCATCTCGCGCGCCGGCATAGTCGAGCTCGCCAAAATTGCCGCCGTCGCTGGCCTTGACTCCACCGAGATTGTTCCAGAGCTCGATCGTGCCGCCGGAGATCGCGGTCCAGCCGGACACCGACTTGTAAGCTCCCCAACGCCCGCCAGCGAAGGGCGCCAAGGACGTTGCCTCGAACGACCCGTTGACCAGCAAGTTATTTCCAGTTGCCGGTGGTGAGGTGACGGGCGCGCTCACCGTCACATTCAGGGCAGCAGATTTCGTGCTGACGTTGCCCGCAGCGTCAGTGGCCATCGCAGCAAAGGCATGGTTCCCGGCAGCCAACTGGGCCGTTGTCAGGCTCCAGGCGCCGCCCGCGTCAGCTTTGGTCGTGCCAATCACGGTCGTTCCCTCAACGACCTTAACCGTGCTGCCCGCTTCCGCCGTGCCGCTCAACGTCAGTTGCCCGGTGTTCGTCGTCTTGGCCGCGACGGTACCACTATCCGGTGTGAATGCCGTGATCCTGGGGGCCACCGGCGCCAGCGTGTCCACAAGGATGCTGCGAGAAGCGGATTTTGAACTGACGTTGCCTGCAGCGTCAGTGGCGGTTGCGGTGAAAGCATGATTGCCGTCCGGCAATTGGGCCGTGGTCAGGCTCCAGGTGCCGCTCGCACTGGCCTTGGCCGTGCCAATCACGGTGGTGCCCTCAAATACCTTGATGGTGCTGCCCGCTTCTGCCGTTCCGCTCAACGTCAATTGCTTGGCGTTGGTGACGTTGTCTCCGGCGGTACCTGTATCCGGCGTGAGTGCGACTATCGTGGGTGATGCCGGTGCCACCGTGTCGGAAGGCTCGACCGGAGGTGAAGATCCAAGCAACGGCGGAGGCAAGTCTGCTTGGAACGCCGCAGTGCTCAAGGAGTAGTAACCGACCGTCTTCCACTGGGTTGATAGCTCAACCCAGTTGCTGCCGCCGACACCTGGATTGTTGCTGTGATCGGCAAGAAACGGAGCCGTCGCGTTGCGCCACCAGTCCACGCCGACCATGCCCACCAGCTTCGCGTTGGCATCGGTCGTCCTCATGTCCATCTGGACGTAAACGCCATCGACCGTGCCAGCCGCGTAGGTCCCGCGCGATCCATACCAGAAATGATCGTTGTATCCGGCCGAAGGCGCATCAAAGTTCGCCGCTCCGTTTGACAAGCGAGTCACCGTCATCGGATAAGCTGAGTTACCGGCGAAATCAGAGACGAAATGTCCGCCTCCGATGCCAAGCTTTGACTGGTCCTGGACCAGCACCCACTGACCGGTCTCCTTGATATGAACGTAGGTTTTTGCGTTCGCGACTTCGACGTCCGCACCTGGAGACGCCGGAGCGCCTTCCTCCGTATAGACCTGCCCCCAACCCTCGACCGCGGTGAAGCCGGCAGGCGGTGTCATCTGACCGCCAGGATTCCAACCCTTGTACCAACTGTAACTGTGCGGAACACCGGCAGGATACCCCTCGCTCTGCCCAAGCGTGTTCTGTTTGATCAGCTCCGATAACGAAATCCCCATTTCACTTTCCTAGTCGTTCGAATGTGTGAATGTGAGACAGCATTCAAGGCTGCCCGCGAACGTGCGAGGACAGAACGCACGATCGACGTCACGCCGTTCGCGCCAACTAAACGCTGTTTCTGCTGATACTCGAAAGTTGCAAGAACCGGCCGGACGCCCTGCGGCCATTGTCTCGCATTACCGAAATCGGACTTGCCGAATCACCCTGAGCCTTTCCAGAAAGCATGAACCAAGCCGCAGTAAAGTTCAATCGACGCGTCGCAACGAACTCTTTGCAGCTTCTGCGACTGCACTCATTTTGAGCAACCGGGTCGTCAGCGCAACGACCTACAAATGCAACCCGGCGCATTCGTGTTTTACGCTTGCAACAGAATCTGTCGTCAATGTGATTGATTTGTTGCGGAATGGGGTAGCAGTGAGGCGTTCTCTCATCATCACCGTGCAATAGGGGCGTATGCCTCTTGAGGCAGCAGGAGCCGCTTGATCGCTACCCCTGCTACAGCGAGGAAATACCGGCCGATTTTGTCTTTCGCCCGCAGTGCGGTGGTCGCACGTTGAGCACGTTGCGTCGAATTGTCCCGCCTCAGTGAGGCGCATGCCGCCTCCGACCTTTGAAGCTTTGAGCATCGACCCGTCGACGAGTACGGTGGTCGAAATCCGTGCGACGAGAGGGTGTCCGCATCTCTTATTGTTGCGCCGCTCATTATTGAGCATCGTCAACTCGATTGGAACGGTTGGGTCTAAGCGAGAGGAATGGCGTCTCTTCTGTGGTTCGCCGAAGGGTTCGAGACGGAAGGCATCACGTGATCGGCTTTCGTGCACAGACCGGAATTTCGAGTGTTCTATCGGACTGGCTCGATCTTGCACGCGGCCTCGCCGCCGTCGAGGTCCTGGCATTCCATTCCTATCAGTTGATGTTCATGGAGAAGCTGCCGGGCGAGAGTTACGACCCGGCAATGAGAGCGGTCTATTCCATTCTGTGGGCAGCAAGCGCGAATGGCCCCGCGGCTGTTCTCGTGTTCTTTGTTTTGAGCGGTTACCTTGTGGGCGGGCCCGCTCTGGTTAGAGCCTTGCAAGGACGGCCGAACGCAGTCGACTATTTCTCGGCGCGCTTATCGCGCCTCTATGTCGTGCTCCTGCCCGCGCTGACGATATCCTTCTGCCTCTATATCTCGGCCCGGCAGTCAGCGGGGTGGCAGATATATGTGTCCTCGCATCAGGACGTCTACAACAATGCGGTCATCTTTCACGCGCCGTTTAGCGCGGCCGCTGCGATCTGCAACGGCCTGTTTCTCCAGACGATAGCCTGTTCGGAATTCGCAGGAAATGCAGCCCTCTGGAGCTTGTCGAACGAGTTCTGGTATTATGTGCTGTTTTTTGCGCTGATTTCGGTGCGTAAGAAGCCAGCCTACATCGCGATGATCGTCACGGTCTTCGGGCTGTTTGCGCTCGCCGAACACCATGACACCGGCGGCACGCATGTCGGTCTGAAGTTTGTCTTCTTTTTTTTCATCTGGTGCCTCGGCGTGATCGCCTATGCGGTGGTTGCACCGGCCTGGGCGTGGTGCTGCTGCTTTCTCTTGAGCATGATGGCACTGTATTTTCTCACATTGAAGGGCCTCTTCCCTCAATGGGCCTCGTTCAGCATGTCGGTCGGATTAGGCACGGCCGCATTCATTGTTGGTATAGACCATCTGAAGGTGTCGCTGCCTTCATCTCTTCGAGCCGGCAGAGAGCTCGCAAAGTTCAGCTTTTCCCTCTATGCGGTTCACTATCCGATCCTGCTGCTCCTGAACGTCACCGTTGCCAGTGATCGCCAGGAATTCACGCTGGCCTCGATCGGGCTTCACGCAAGTTTCATCCTGGCCTGCCTGTTCACAGCGGCAATCTTCTATCTCGTTTTTGAAAGCCGCACCCCAACGATCCGTGACTGGTTGAAGGCCAAGATGCTTCTCGGCTGGACCGGCGGCCGTCTGCTGCATCCGACGGTGGTTGTTGACGCCGCCGCTCTGCCATACGCATTCGCATCTGATCGTGCCACGGTGCCCCCTGCCGCCGCTGGAGCCGGACCGTCCTTGCCGTCGGCTGCCTCTGGAATGCCGCTGAAGCAGGCAGAACCGTCGCGAGGGCACCTTGCAGCGGTTGCAACTCGAGTCCCGATGGCGTTGCTCAACGACGGTCATGTATTGCCCCAACTCGGCTTTGGAGCCTGGCAGATCGACAATGCGATTGCGCCGGAAGTCATCACATCCGCGATCAACGCAGGCTATCGCTTGATCGACACTGCTGCAGATTATGGAAACGAGAGCGGAGTGGGCGCGGCCCTGAAGCGGGTAAGAAACCAGTTCTACATCACGACGAAGCTTCGCAATGAGGATCACGGATACGATCGGACAATGCGTGCGTTCGACGCAAGCTCTGCCAGATTGCAACTCGACGTAGTCGATCTCTATCTGATCCATTGGCCATGCCCTCAACGGCGGGCATATATCGAGACTTGGCGCGCGCTCATCGAGCTCCAGAAGCAGGGACGTGTCCGGTCGATTGGTGTATCGAACTTCATGGCCGATCATCTGGAACGCATCGTGCATGAGACCGGCGTCGTACCGGCGGTCAATCAGGTCGAGCTGCATCCAGCGTTCCAACAGCGCGAGCTGCGGAATTTCCACGAGCGCTATGGCATCGTCACTCAGGCATGGAGTCCGCTTGGGCGGGGCGCGGCTCTCACCAATCCGAGAATATTGGCCATCGCAGAGCGGTGCGGCTGTTCGCCTGCGCAGATCGTGCTTCGCTGGCACTTCGAAAATGGCACGATCGCGATACCGAAATCGGCAAACGCGGCCCGCATGGCCGAGAACATCGACGTGTTCGATTTTGATTTGACCAGCGACGACCACGCGGTCATTTCGAGGCTCGATCGGCCTGATGGAAGGATCGGCCCCGATCCTGCGACCTATGGGCAAATGGGCTTATTTCGTCGACTGACCCGTCGCCTCTCGAGGACTTGAGGCAGCTCGGGTTTTGTTTTCCGTGGCTCCCCCCGGTTGGCTCATATCGCTCAGTTTGTCGGAGCCGGCGGCTTGGCAGGCGCAGTACCGGCTTCAACTGGGCGGCGAAACAGCAAACCCCACGCGGTTACCAGCATACACCGCACTCGATCCCCGAGCATTGAGACGAACGCCAGGATCGGCTTCTTCCCCGCCATCACCCTGGATTCGAGCAGATGCCAGGATGCAATCGCGAAGATCGAAGTCACGGCAAGGCTGATCCCAAAATTGACGTACCAAATGCGGTAGTTCGGCAAGAGCTGAGCAACTGTTTGCTGAACGGGAAACCCGTAAAGATAGATGCCATACGAGTAATCGGCCACCCGGGTGACAGGTCCGACGTTGAAATTGAGTAGCCCGAGATAGACCGTGAGGTAGCTGACGAAGAGTGCGGCCAGATCCTCCCCGGCGCGGTTCGAGGCGAGCACGGAAGCAATGAAGCCTACAAGGCTGACCAGCAGCAGCCAGCGCGAAAACACGATCCGGGTTCGATTCAGGAACAGCGCCACTCCGCACAGGAAGGCGAGAACTAGCATCCGGCCCGGAGGAGCGGCAGTCGAGGCGGGCTTCCCGCCAACAATGTCACGCAGCGCCAATACGCACACGACGAACAGGACTGCGAACAAGAAGAGCCGGTGACGCCTCGTCAAGCCGATTAACGCAGCCGCACTGATGGCAACATAACATTCGAGTTCGTGCGGAACGGTCCAAAGCTGGCTGTTGACCATGTTTGCCACGGGCAAGTCGGAAAATACGCCGGGCAAATAGAAGTGAACGTCACCGATTGCATTGAGGAAATAGCGAAGGAAGTCGGGGTCAGTGAAATATTGCGACAGGGCCAGGTTTGTGAAGAGCGGGCCGATCAGCATAGCCGAGATCACGACTTCCGCAGTCAGGGCAGGGAATATCCTGATAACCCGCAGCGTGACGAACGCCGGAAGGCTGTTCCGCTCGAGGCTTCCTGCGACGAGGAATCCGCTGAGGGCAAAGAAGGCGGGGACGATAAGCCAGACAGCGGGCTTCAATGATCCACCATAGAACCATTGCTCGGCGGGCAAACCGTAGCAAACCGCGACTGAGTGCCAAAGGATGACGGCGACTGCCAATGAGATGCGCAGGAGATCGAAACCCGCGGGCCGTCCCTTCGCTGTGTCCCACTTGTCACCGATCGATGTCATCGCGTGTTCTGCCAGGGTTGTTGGCGTTCGCCTCGATCTCTGAATATCGGCAGCGCCGATCGGCAAGTTGATGAACGTCAAATCGTTACGCACGCGAACGCTTGTGATGACGCGGCGAGCGGCATCAACCGATGTCGTTCTGCCGAGTTGACGGTCATCAACTTGGTCGTGCCTCCAGCGAGCTACGGTCCGAACTGCGCCATCCGAAAATGCATCTGCGCATGTTTCGGTGGGGAACCTAGGACAGGAGATCCCTATGAAGGTTGTTATTCTCGCCGGCGGCTACGGTACGAGATTGAGCGAGCAGACTTCGGTGGTGCCGAAGCCGCTGGTTGAGATCGGTGGTCGTCCGATCCTGTGGCATATCATGAAGCTCTATTCCCATTACGGCCTCAACGAGTTCGTCATTTGCTGTGGCTACAAGGGCACGGTGATCAAGGACTATTTCATGAGCTACTTGTCTCACCAGGGAGACTTCACGCTCGACCTTCAGCGCAACCGCATCGAAATGCATCGAAACGGATCGGAGCCCTGGCAGGTGACGCTGGTCGATACCGGAGAGAGGACGATGACCGGGGGGCGCCTCAAACGAGTGCGCGAGCATCTCGGGAATTCGACCTTCTGCATGACATACGGCGATGGCGTCAGCGACGTCGACATACGTGCGCTAATCAAATTCCACCATCAGCAGGGCGCCCTGGCGACGGTCACCGCGGTCCAGCTACCCGGCCGCTTTGGTGCGATCAATCTCTCGTCTGACCGCCCCCGCGCGGCCGGCTTTCGCGAGAAGGACGCGAGCGACGGTCAGGTCATCAACGGAGGTTTCTTCGTTGTCGAACCTCAGTCCCTCGATCTCATCGACGACGACAGTACGAGCTGGGAAAACGAGCCGCTCGCCCGTCTGACCGAACAGGACCAACTGGCTGTCTACAGGCACCGTGGCTACTGGCAGAACATGGACACCTTGCGCGACAAGGCCATTCTCCAGGATCTCTGGGATACCGGAGATCCACCCTGGTGCGTCTGGAATAAGGGCGGTGCCGCGAATGGAAGCACCAAGATATCGCACCCCGCAATCGCCGATCGGGCAACAATCTGAGGAGATGAAGCAGATGCGCGTTCTCTTCACTGGAGCTGACGGATATATCGGTGCGGTGCTCGGCCCGAGACTGCTTGAGCACGGTTACGATGCGATCGGGATCGATACGGGCCTCTACCGCCGCGGCTGGCTGTTCGATGACGGCAGGACGCGGCCAATGGTCATGTCGCGCGATACGCGGCAGCTGTCACTGTCTGATTTGGAGGGGTTTGACGCTGTGGTGCACCTCGCGGAGCTCTCTAATGATCCGCTGGGAGAGAATGATCCTGCGATCACGATGGAGATCAACCATCGCGGCTCCGTAGAATTTGCCCGCAAGTGCAGGGAGGCGGGAATCGGGCGATTCATCTATGCGTCCTCTTGCAGCATCTATGGAGCGGCCGGCAGCGAGGTGAAATCCGAGATGTCTTCTTGTGAACCTCAGACGGCTTATGCGCGATGCAAAGTGCTCGTCGAGCGCGATCTCGTCGAACTGACTGACTCACGGTTCACGCCCGTGTTTCTGCGTAACGCCACCGCGTTTGGAGCGTCTCCCCGGCAGCGCTTCGATCTCGTCCTGAACAACCTTGCGGGGTGGGCGTTCACAACAGGGAAAATTCGCGTCATGAGCGACGGCACCCCCTGTCGTCCGTTGGTCCACATCGAGGACATCTGCCAGGCCATCCTGTGCGCTTTAGACGCTCCCCGCGAAGCGGTTTGCGCCGAGGCGTTCAATGTCGGCGATGAAAGTCAGAACTATACGGTGCGCGAGATCGCGGAGATCGTGAACGACACTTTCATCGATTGCGATCTTTCGTTTGGCCCGAGTGGTCCAGACAATCGCAGCTATCGCGTCTCCTTTGCGAAGATTAGGGCCCACATGCCGAATTTCCGCTGCCAATGGAATGCGCAGCGTGGCGCGCGGCAATTGAGCGGGGTATTCCAGCGCATCCAACTAGACGAAGCGACCTTCAATGCCGCGCCATTTACACGCCTTTCGGAGCTTCGACACCTGCAGCACACCGAGCAGTTGGATCTTCATTTGCGGTGGACGCCGATTCCCGAAATCGTGCCGGCGCTCGCGCGCACTTAGCGAGAAGGTTCGCGTATTTGTCTGCCGACGCCGATGGAGCCAAGTCGAGGCCCGTCGGCGCGGCAGCGTTGGGAAACGAATTGCCATAACCAGTTGACTTTTCCACAACCAATCGTAATATTGTTGCAATGCGGCAATCCTAACTTTGGGTGGCAGCGTATAGCCGGGGGGAAGGGAACACCGAGCAGAAGTACCAATCGGTGAGGTTGTTTTGCCGTTTCATCAGTTCAAGCTGCCAACGATGTGAGAGTCCCGGGTAAGAGTACGGGATTGCTCGGAGATTGAGCAGTGCCAGTCATTCTAATAGTTGATCAGCACAGTGTTTATCGCAGTGGTCTCCGAGAAGTAGTTGAGGCCAGGTTTAAGAAGTCCCGCGTCATAGACACGTCACAGCTCGAGAATTTTGAGCTGGAGACAGGCATCGATTTGATCCTGGTCGATCTAGGTTGTCTTAATCAACGTTCGCTCGCGGTTCTCTCGGAAGTCGTTGACTTGAGGCCCGCTACTCGTATTGCAGTGATGTCGGCTTCGAGCAGCCGCGCGGACGTGCTGAAATGTCTTTCGGCTGGCTTTCATGGATTCTTGCCCAAGCTTCAGTCGGATGAGGAATTGCTGTCCGCGGTCGGCGATTTGCTGTCTGGACGCATCTATGTTCCGCGGTGGTTAGCCGATGATGATGTAGGCCGACCAGAGCCCCCTCAGACGGTCAACTTCAATTTGGAGGCTCTGCGATTGACGCGCCGGCAGAACGAAATTCTCCCGCTGCTGGCCCAAGGAATGTCGAACAAAGAGATTGCGCGCGAGCTAAGCATCGCGGAAGGAACCAGCAAGATCCACACAGCGGCGCTCCTGCGCGCGCTTTGTGCCCGTAATCGGACGGAGGCGGCCTTTATAGCCGCGAAGTTGGTCGGGCCCAGGGACAGGTTGGCTAGCAGAATGAGAAGCAAGAGGTTCTCGATCGACCGGGGTAATGGCTCAGGCCCAGGTTCGGAGTTGATCGTTGGCGATCGATGGGCGCAGCCCACGGACAGGCCTCTCTTTCGAAGACCAGCCGGGTGAGCGCTGCATTTTCCAGCTTGCGCGCGCTTGGCAACAACGTCTTGCTCGGCGCCGGCTGCTAGAGATGCAATCCCGGGGCCGTGTCCCCGGTGAATGTGGAGCTCGACAGGGCAAAGCCCACCTACGCGCCTGAGATCTTGTCCTAGCGGGTCGGCAGCTTTGTGGAGACTGGAGAGTCGCCGGTAGGATTGGGTTGCGACACGCCAACGCAACTGAGGAACCACCGATGATCGACGATATCATGAAGCTCCGCACGCTCGTGGACGAACAAGGTGAAAGCCTTATCGTCCGATCGAAGGCGACTGGCTATATCTGTGGATCGACGCCACCTAAGTGAAGGGTGAGCCAGCAGGGATGCATCGTCCCGGTCGCGGCGATCGTCGCCGTCGGCGTCAACGGCGATGGCCGGCGCGAGGTTCTCTGCAACGGATATTCGTCTCCTCGAGGTCGACGCGGCCTTCGCGGCGTCGTCTCCCCCCAACGAGGACAAGGTTCTCAACGCCAGCTGGCAGCGTTGCCGCGTCAACCTCATGCGCAACGCTCTGGCGCACGCGACTGGTTGCCATGGGAATTGTGGAAGCCTCGTGGAGGCTCGTCGCTTCGGATGAAATCGTGCAGCAAGGGCAATTGCGCTCCTCAACCGCAACTCTTCCGAAAAATCGATCCGACAGAAGGCGCTGTGTAATTGGGCACAGGTGATACGCGCGTGAGCACCTTCACTGCAAGCTTGCACGAGCTTTTTGCTCTTTTGAGCGCGGCATAGGCAGCGAATAGTTTTTTCGCCCGACGGATTAGGCCAACCGGCTTATACGGAACCCGTAGAATCCTAACGCTTTAGCCTGAATATCCTTCGGATTAGGTCCGCCTACACTTCAACGTATTGGGTTACGTATTGAGGTGAATTCAAATGCTTACAGAATCCGCTTTACTCCAGGGTAAACTTTCTTCGCAAGTTCATAGATCGACCAACGTTCCCGATTTTCGACGCCCGTCTACGTCCTTCGTGCCTCGCTGCAGGGCTCTCTTTTGGGAAGGAGAGGAAGAAGCTCAGAAGATCGAGATCGTTGAGGGGGTCGTGCGGGCAGTCCGCCTTCTTGAGAACGGAAATCGCCAGATACTTGCTTTCTACTGGCCCGGCGATGTCGTTATGCCGACCCATTCAACCCATCAGCAGTTTACTGCAGAGGCCGTGACAGATTGTCGCGTTATCCGATCGAGGACCTCTGGGGTGTGCCGGAGCGATGAGCCCTGTGGGGCTCACCAGGTGCTGGCAGATACCCTCACCTTGGTGATGACCATGAGCCAGAAGAACTGCGTGGCGCGCATCGCCTGGCTCTTGTTGCGCATTCGGCCACACTTGCCTGCGGACCCCAAACGTCCTGGCGCGCTCCGACTTCAGTTACCGCGGGCTGATATCGCCGATCACGTTGGGACGTCGCTCGAAACGGTTTGTCGTACCCTGGCCGAGTTCAAGGCGAAGAAGGTCATCGACCTTCCCAATCGCAAGACGATCAAGTTCACCGATCTTGAGGGGCTCGCGAGGATTTCCAACGGGCGAGCCGTTGATTAAACCGTTTCGTGTTGTGACGTCTCGCCGCGACTGTTCTTTGTGGTTCGCGGCGGGTTATCCTCGGATGCCGAACGTGATTAGATTGAGGCTATCACAAATACAACCCGCCGCGCGCTAGGCTTTGATCGATTAACTGGCTTTCGCATCGCTTGAACCACGAACTTTCGTTCTCGACGTTCCGGCCGAAGTCGAAGTGGCCCGTCGACGGAACACCGGTGCGACCGGTCTGCCAATCAGATGGGCTTCCGGCCCGTCCTCCAACGCCTTCTGATATACGGCGAGTGCGCCGTCGATGGCCTCGATGGTTCGGTCGATATCATCGTTACTGTGCGAATAGCTTGTGACCAGTGAGGGCGCTAGCAAGCCGCGGCGGATTGTCTCCTGGAGAAACAATGTGCGGAAGGTCTGTGATGGCACTCCGTCACGATCACAACAAGCATAGACCATATTGGACGTCCGGCCGGCGAGTTTGAAATAGCGGGATAGTCCGCGGCGCTGCGTGGAGTTTTCGATGCCGGCCTTCAGGCGACTTCCTTGGCGGTGGAGCGTCTCGATGACTGGTTCGTCACGATAGGTGTTCATGACGGCCAGGGCCGCAGCCAAAGCGTGAGTCTCGGCACCATGCGTCGTCGAAAGCAGGAAGACGCGATCGCGATCGTGATTAAGGCCGCCCAGCTCCATGATTTCACGTCTGCCGAGCAGCGCAGAAATTGCGATGCCGTTGCCCATCGCCTTGCCGAAGGTCGATAGGTCGGCCTCAATTCCATGGTGACGTTGGGCGGAGCACTCCGGCCATCGAAAGCCAGTGATCATCTCGTCGATGATCAAGAGGGCACCGTTCCGATGACACAGTTTGCGCAGTGTGGCGAGATATCCCGGCGTCGGCGGCACCTCCTTTTCGGCTTCGAGGATCAGGGCTGCCACCCGACCCGGGTATCGGGCAAACAGCGCCTCCGCCGAGGACAGGTCATTGTACCGGAATCCCTGTGTCAACTGCGCCATAGCCCGAGGAATGCCGGCGTTCATGGGTGTCGTGCAGATCGCCCAGTCGTCGTAAGAGAAGAAGGGCTGATCGGAGCAAAGCGCTATCATGTCCCGGCCTGTATAAGCTCGGGCAAGCCGGATGGCGGCCGTCGTGGCCGTCGATCCGTCCTTGGTGAATTTCGCCATTTCGGCGGCGGGGACGAGCTCGATCAGGCGCTCCGCACATTCGACCTCAAGTGCCGAGGGCCGCGTAAAGTTTGTGCCTTGTGACAGCTGCCCGACTGCGGCCTTCACGACAGCTGGAAAGCCATGGCCTAGCGACACCGCGCGCAGCCCCATTCCGTATTCGATGAACTCGTTGCCGTCGACGTCCCATACATGGCAGCCCAAGCCTCTCGCGATGAAGCCTGGCGAGAGGAGGGGGTACTGATCGTCGCCCTTCGCGTAAGTATGTGCTCCGCCCGGGATCGCGGCGCGCGCTCGAAATCGCAGCGATCCAGACGTTGCGAAGTTGTCCAGATTTGTTTCCGAGAAAAAACTTGACCTAATGTTCATTGCCAAAGCCCTCTCAACGCGCGATTTTCGAAGAACCGCAGTTGCGCGCCGCCCGGCTGCATTTGATGACACAAGGATGTCACGTATTTGAGAGTCCTCAACTTGGCCGCAGCCGCGACCAGGATTCCAGGCGATCTTCTCCAATTGCCGCAGTTCGGCTCAGGCGGAGCGCAAAGCTAGTCGGCCTTTCGACAATCTCCGTTTTGGGGCGGGCGCAGCTGGCCTGGCGGGGTGCAGCACCCCGCTACCCACAGCATCGTTTGAGCGCTGCCATCGCATAGCCCACCGTTATTGAGCTTTGTCAGATTGGCGAATTCAGCTCTGGCTAGGCTGTCCTGAGGTCACGTCACGGATTGGGCAATGTCTGAATTCGATCAACTCAGAACCGCAACCTACGCAACCCAGTTCAGGGCCGCGAAAGCGGCGAGCCGAATTCTCGACTGGCCTGTCCTCGGTGTCGCATTTGCGCTGGTCAGCGTCGTTGCGTGGGATCTAGCTCTGCTGTGGCTTGCCGTCAAACTCTGTCGGGTCGTGTTCCTCTAGTCGCCTGAACCCAGCTATTTCATCTGCCGCATGATATTTTCCGAAACAATCCTCGCCGGCGCCTACACGGTGGAGATAGATAGGCATCAGGACAACCGGGGATACTTCGCTCGGGTATTCTGCGCCGACACATTTCTTGCGCACGGTCTCAAGCCTGTCGTCGCACAGGCAAGTATCAGCTACAACGCAAAACGCGGTACGCTGCGCGGCCTGCATTTTCAGTATCCCCCGGCGACGGAGAACAAGTACGTCCGATGCACCAAGGGGGCGGTGGCCGACGTGATCGTCGACCTGAGGCCGGAATCGGCGACCTACTTGCGACATGTCATCGTTAACCTCTCGGCGGACAATGGCCGCGGGCTCTACATACCGGAGCGCTTCGCGCATGGTTTCATCACGCTCACTGACGATACGGAGCTGATTTATCTAATCAGCAACTATTACACGCCAGGCGCGGAAGGCGGGTTGCCGCATGACGATCCTTCGCTTGGAATTTCCTGGCCGGCAGAGGTGCGGGTGCTCTCGGATCGTGACAGGACGTGGAAGCCCCACAGCAATATCGGGGACGAATTGAAGGCCCGCATGAATATCGCTGTCCCCAAGAGGTCGTAGGTGAGGGCCCCACGTTCGCAAAAAGCAAACGTGACTTGACGACCGTCAATAGCTCTGCCCCGACCAACGCTAGCGTGTCGGTGACATCACAGATCGCCCCCGGCAGGAGCCATAAAATGCTGAAAGAAGCGGCATCCACCCTTAACGTCAAAGCACCAACTGCGCATGCAATGGAGTTGAGCTGTTGTCGTTTCTGCAGCGCGCCTCTTGAACGCGTGTTTATCGATCTCGGAATGTCTCCGTTGGCAAACTCCTATCTTCGGAACGAGAAAGCCAAGCAAGACGAGCGTTTTTTTCCGTTGCGGGCTTACGTTTGCGGAGAGTGCTTCCTTGTCCAGATCGAGGAATGGGAGGCGCCGGAGAATATCTTTGGAGACTATGCCTACTTTTCATCCTACAGCGATTCATGGCTGCAGCATGCTAAGTCCTACGTCACCCGAGTCATCGAAAGGTTCGCACTCGGGGCAAACAGCAAGGTCGTCGAGATCGCGAGCAACGACGGCTATTTGCTGCAGTACTTTGTCGAAGCCGATGTGCCGGTTCTAGGCATCGAGCCGGCTCAGAACGTCGCTGCCGTTGCGCGCGCGAAGGGCATTCCGACTCGTGTGGAGTTCTTCGGCGAACGTGCTGCCCGTACCTTGCGACGCGAGGGGCTGCGCGCTGATCTGTTGATCGGAAACAATGTCCTGGCTCACGTGCCAAATTTGAATGACTTCGTCAAAGGCATGAGCCTTCTTCTCGCCGACGCGGGGGTCATCACGATGGAGTTCCCCCATCTGATGCGTCTGTTTGACGAGTGCCAGATCGACACGATCTATCACGAGCATTTTTCATACTTCTCGTTTATCGCTGTCGAGAAGATCTTTGCGGCTCACGGCCTGACATTGTTTGATGTCGAAGAGTTGCCGACCCATGGTGGCTCGTTGCGAATCTATGCTCAGCACGCCAATAAGGGATGGCATCCGATCTCTCATCGGGTGCTGGATCTCAGGCGCCGCGAAATCGATGCCGGATATGCCAACCTTGATCACTACGACGCGTTCGAAGAGCGCGCTATGGAAACCAGGCAAAAGCTTCTTTCCTTTCTTGAGGATGCAAAGCGACAGGGCAAGCGTGTTGTCGGGTACGGCGCCCCAGCCAAGGGCAACACACTCTTGAACTACTGCGGCATTACCTCGGACCTCATTGAGTATACGGTCGACCGAAACCCGCACAAGCAGGGGTCGTTGTTGCCGGGATCTCACATTCCAATTCTTGAGCCCGAACGCATCAACGTGACAAAGCCGGACTACATCCTCATTCTACCCTGGAACCTGAAGCGGGAGATCGTCAGCCAGTTGTCATTCGCCCGCAGCTGGGGAGCTCAGTTCGTGGTGCCGATTCCCGAGCCCAGGATCGTGGATTGAGCCAACCGGATACCGGAGGGTCGTGGAGCATGGATGACATTGCAAGGCATGCAGACCTCGCGGACCTCAGGGAGACTGACGCGGCCGTTGACCTGTCGGCGGACAAGACGGGACGGGCTCTCCACGAGTTTATTGCGGATATGTATCCCATCTCCCGCAGCATAACGGGGGATGGAACCCGAAGGACGATCGATCTCATCCGAAACTATGTCCCGCTTACCACGTGCGAAGTACCGTCCGGTCTGCAGGTATTTGATTGGACCGTTCCACCGGAGTGGAACGTGCGTGATGCATATGTCAAGAACAGCGCCGGCGAGCGCGTGATCGATTTCAGGAAGTCGAACTTGCACCTCCTTGGCTACAGCATACCGGTGAGCGCGCACATGACGCTCGACGAGCTTAAGCCTCACCTCTACTCGGATCCGGAAAAGCCGGACTGGATTCCCTATCGGACAAGCTATTACCAGAAGACGTGGGGCTTCTGTCTGCCGCACAATGAACTATTGGCAATGCAGGAGGACGACTACGAGGTTTGTATCGATACCAGCCTCGCACCGGGTCATCTGACTTACGGCGATCTGAGACTGCTTGGCCGTACCTCGGACGAGGTGCTGATCTCCTGCCATATCTGTCATCCGTCGCTCTGCAATGACAACCTGTCCGGGATCGCGGTCGCAACCGCGCTGGCGCAGCACCTGCGGAAGATGGAGCTCAGGTATACCTATCGCTTCGTCTTCATCCCCGGCACTATTGGAGCGATCACCTGGTTGGCGCTCAACGAGGCTCATGTCGGTCGGGTGAAGCATGGATTTGTGTTGACCTGCGCCGGCGATTCGGGGGCGATGACCTACAAGAGGAGCCGCCGCGGCAACACAGAGATCGATCGAGCCTGGTCCTATGTGCTTGAGCAGAGCGGCGAACCGTACGAAATTCAGGAGTTCTCACCTTACGGCTATGACGAGCGGCAATATTGCTCGCCTGGCTTCAACCTACCGATCGGGACCGTGATGCGAACGCCCTTCGGTAGATTCGCGGAGTATCACAGCTCGGCCGATAATCTGGACTTTGTTCGCCCTGCTGCGCTGTACGATACTCTAACGAAGGCGATTGCAGCTATCGACGTCATCGAGCACAACGCCTGCTTTCGGAACGAGAGGCCGTTCTGCGAGCCAAAATTGGGCAATTATGGCCTTTACCGTGGATTGGGCGGGCTCGCGGCCGGAGATTTCCAGATGGGGCTGCTATGGGTCCTGAACATGTCGGACGGAGATCTTTCACTGCTCGACATCGCCGAACGATCCAAATTGCCCTGGGCGGTGATAAAGGAAGCGGCCGCCGCGCTGAGCCGAGCCGGTCTCATCAAGCAAAGCGAGCCGGGCCCGACAAACTAGTTTCGTTAGGGCGGGTGGTGTTTGCCGGCCGATAGAGGTTGAGACAGCTGAAGGGCGACGAGTTGATGGTGTCCGCTGGAAACGGCTCGCCAGCACGTCGAATTTGGCATTCCCGGACCAGCGAGAGGTCATGATCCAAAGGGTGGCGCTCATTGTCGGGTGGGTGGTACTCGTGTTCATCACGTTCGCAACGCTGACACCAATTCAAGGTCGTCCGAGGTTGGCTGGCCTTCAACTGGAGCACTTCGCTGCCTTCGCTGTAATGGGCTTTGCGTTTGCGTTCGGCATAACACGTCGCACGTTGGCTGTTCTTGCCATGGTGATCCTCAGCGCGCTTGCTCTCGAAGGCATGCAGTTGCTAACGCCAGATCGGCATGGTCGGATTCTCGACGCCGCAGTGAAGGTCATCGGAGGAGCCTGCGGGGTCGGCGCCGGCCGTTTAGCTCCGATCTGGCGGCATCTGATCGATATCCTGACTTCGCCATCCGCGAAACGTCATCGGTAACAGCGCGTGGTATTCGTGGCGAATGCCCTTGCGTAGTTGCTCGCGCGCTACCGTTCCCGCAAGCTTTCCTGCTTATACCGCATGATCGGGGATAAGAGATAGCTAATGACGCTGCGTGATCCGGACTTGATCTCGACGGTGGCGGCCATACCGGGAGAAAGGCTGACGCGCTTGTTCTCGATGTTCATGTAGCTGCGGTCGAGCGACACTCGCGCTGCGTAGACAAGCTCCTGTCCATCGGGTTCGCTGCTTGTTGTCCCGGCGCCGAGAGACCTGGTGCTGCCGTTCTCTGGTGGCTTGTTCCGGGGAATAGCATCCTGGGAGATGTTGATCACCTTGCCATGTAGCAGTCCGTACCGGGTGAAATTGAAGGTATCGATCTTGATGGCGGCGTCCTGGCCTGCCTCGACGAAGCCGATATCCTGATTCGAGATCATGGCCTCGACTTCGAGATTGCTATCGATTGGAACGATCATCATGATTGGTTGCGCCGGCGTGACGACACCCCCGACGGTATGAACCGCGAGTTGCTGTACGACGCCATCGATTGGCGCAGTCAGGTTTTGCAGGCCGGTGTGCCGTTCGGCTTTGATGACGTCCTGGCTTAGACCGGCAGCCTTCTGTTCCGCCTTGGCGAGTTCCTCGAGCAACGTTCGTTCGTATTCGGCGATAGCCTTGTTGCGGTTCTCCACCAGAACCGCGATGGCGGCATCTGCTTCGCCAAAACGGCTTTGCTGAACGAGTATCTCCTGTCGCTGACCGAGTAGCTCTTGGTAGTCGGCCAAGTATTGCAGCTTGGAACCGAGTTCTTTCTGGTACAGCTGCTCGCGTATCTCGACGCGCTGCTGGAGCGGGCCAATTGTGGCTTTCAGCTTATCCATCGACGCCTTCGAAGTGGCTCGCTCTGCCTCCTTTTGTGAGATTTGGCGGTCAATTGCAGCGAGTTTGGCAGCCTGCTCGGTGGCTTGGCTGACGAGAAAGCGACGATGCATCTCGATCAGAGTAGGTGTGGCGGCTGGGGGCGGGTTAAACGCCGAAGCGAGATTAGGCTTATTTGACAGTAACGCCGTCAAGCGGGCGGCGTCGAGCTGCGCACTCATCAGATCGCTCTTGAGGTGGTTCAGCTCTGCAGCCGAAATGGTCGCATCCAGATCAATCAGGCGTTCACCGGCTCTGACGGTTTGGCCGTCGTGAACGTAGATCGCGCGAACAACGGCGGTCTCGAAGGGCTGGATGGTCTTGGTTCGGTCGCTCGGGATGATCTTGCCAGGAGCGATAGCAACAATGTCGATGGTTCCAAGGCAGGCCCAGAGCAGGGCGACAACGAAACCCGCCGTGATGCTGACGACGATGGTACGTCCAACCGGCGAAGGAGGGGTCTCGATGATTTCGAGCGCTGCGGGGAGGAAAGCGAGTGCTTCGCTCGGATGAATCCCGCGGGAAGGCGTTAGCCCGACAACGGCGCGGCCGAGCTTGCGGGCGTGATCCGCGAAAACAATGACCGCATTCCCGCTGTTCGCATTCCGGGGCGGCTCCGTCGGCGCGGCCGGCCGCTGCTCAGACGTTGCAGGTGCGCGATCGGCGCGAGACGAGAACATACCAGCCAGTCGTGCCCCGACGATCAGGGAGCGCTCCTTTGAACGCCGAATGAATTCCAGGCAGGATCGTGAAAAGCGCAGAAGCCGAGCGATGATGGCGCGTCGTTGGGCGATCACGACGAGCCGTCCGTCCCAATTGGACTCAAGCTCGTATCTGGAAATGATAGATGGCCTTTCGGCGCCAGCGGTCATCACCACGGCCTCGTGGCCATGTACTTTTCCGAGTAGGAGAAAGCTCCCGCTGCGAATCGGGAGGATGCCAGGCAGGGCTGATGCCGATAGTCCGTCCCAATCGGTCAGAACACAGCTTGCAGAGAGATTGAGCTCCCTCGCATAAGCGAGCATTTCCGGGACACCAATAAGCGTGTAACCGGACAACTGGCGAATGTGATCCACGCTGCTGTCGACACCACGCAATCGGAGCAGGAGGTCGAGCACAAACAGCCCCGGATCGTCGAACGTCTCTGCGGTTGTCTGTCTCATGCGGCCTCGTCGATGCCGGCGTGAGCTCGACCGTGTCGCCTGTTGGTGTCGACGCAAGCGAAGGACAGTCTATGTAAGGTCATGGAAGCCCGACTGTAGGCGGAAGAGCTTTGAATAACGTCCTCCGCGCTTGACCAGCTCTTGATGAGAACCATCCTCGACCAGGCGGCCATCTTCAATCGTGATGATCCGGTCGGCCATTCGTAAGGCTGATAGCCGATGCGCAATGATCAGGACGGTACGGCCCTGCACGATTTTGGCCATGTTCTGTTGAACGATGTGCTCACTCTCGTAGTCGAGTGCGCTGGTCGCCTCGTCAAAGATCAGGATCCGTGGATCGGTTACCAGCGCGCGTGCAATCGCAATGCGCTGACGCTGTCCGCCGGACAGGCTGCTCCCGCGTTCGCCGACTATGGTGTCGTATCCGTTCGGTAGCTGTAGAATGAAATTGTGTGCACCGGCCATCGTGGCCGCTTCAACCACACGCTCCGTCGATGTCGCGGGATCCGCGAAGGCGATATTGTCCCTGATCGAACAGTTGAAGAGGACACTGTCCTGGAGAACTACACCGATCTGTCTGCGCAGCCAGGCGGGGTCTACCTGTGTCACGTCGATCCCGTCGATCAGAACCCGGCCTCGCTCGGGGATATACAGCCGCTGCACAAGTTTGGCCAAAGTGCTCTTCCCCGATCCCGAGGAGCCCACTATTCCAATGACCTGCCTTGCCGGAACGTGCAGCTGCACATCTCGAAGGATCTCGGGCCCATCGATGCGATAGCGAAAGGTCACCTGTTCGAACGCAATATCACCTCGGATCGTAGCCAGCGCCATTTTGCCAGGCCTGTAAACAGGCTCCGGCTCTGTATTCAGGATGTCGCCGAGGCGCGCGATCGAGAGTCTGGCTTGGTGAAAATCTTGCCAAGTCTGGGCTAGTCGGAGGACTGGAGCGCTGATGCGACCGGAGATCAGATTGAAGGCAACCAGCTCGCCAACGGTAAGATCGCCAGCGATGACGAACCGAGCGCCGAAATAGAGGATGGCGACGCCGACCAGTTTGTTGACAAGCTGGACCGATTGGCTGGACACGTTCGCCAGGCTGATGACACGAAAGCTCGCTGCGACGTATCCGGCGAGCTGTTGCTCCCAGCGGCGTTGCATCTGAGGCTCCACAGCCATCGCCTTGAGCGTTTCCATCGCGGTCACGCTCTCCACAAGAAAGGCCTGGTTCTCCGCACCCCGCTGGAATTTTTCGTCGAGCCGCCGCTGAAACAGAGGCGTCGCTCCGGCAGAAATCGCGACATAGACCGGAAGCGAGGCGAGAACGATCCAGGTTAGCGTTGGCGAGTAGAAGGCCAGCACTGCAATGAAGACAACCGAAAACGACAGGTCGATGACCAAGGTCAGAGCGGAACTCGTCACGAAATTGCGGATATTTTCGAGTTCCCTGACCCTCGCGACAGAGTCACCCACCCGCCGCGCCTGGAAGTAGCCGATCGGCAACGCCAACAGGTGGCGGAACAGCCGAGCGCCGAGTTCGACATCGATTCGGTTGGTGGTGTGAGAGAAAAGGTATGTACGTAGAACTCCAAGGATTGTTTCGAACATCGCGGTCGCTACGAGGCCGATGGCAAGTACGTCCAGCGTGCTCATGCTGCGATGCACTAGAACCTTGTCGATAACCACCTGGAAGAAGAGCGGCGATACCAGGGCAAACAGCTGAAGGCAGAACGATGCTGCAAGGACTTCGAGGAGCAATCGCCGGTATTTTCTGATTGCGCCGAGAAACCACGTGATGTCGAAACGCCGCGCCAGATCGGAAAGAGAGGCTCGACGCGTCATCAGAATGACCGCGCCGTCCCAGACGGCTTCGAGTTCCATCCGCGACATCATGACCGGTTGCGGGCGACCCGGCTCGAGCGCGATGACCCGCTCCTCGGTGGCCTTTCCGAAGATAAGAAATCTATCCTCCCGAAGGATGGCGAGCGCCGGCATCGGCAGACCGGAAAGCCTAGACCAATTGGTCCTGACGACACGTGCCTTCAGCCCAAGCTCCTTGGCACAGCGGAGAACCTCGGCGACCCTGATGATGGTCCCAAACTGACGACGGATGCGCTCAGGATCTATGGCGAGGCCGTTAAATCGGAGCATCATGACCAACGCGATCAACCCTTGATCGGGGATTACGCCAATTGGCTCAAGGTGCTCGGGCATCCTCTCTCCGCATTGCATCGAGCAGTTGCGATCCGGCAGTCACCATGCAGTTCGCGCCGATCATGAAGATATGTCGTTTTGACGCCCGAGCGCGTCCTTAGAAGCAGCTCGTATCCTCAGAATTGGGCGGCATTCCGACTCGAAGAGGGCCAGCACCCCATCCTAGGCCGCGCACCGATGGCGAGTTGACGGCCGTCAATATCGGCGCATGGCGGCCGCCTATCATCCTGCTGATGGTTGTAGTTGCGACAAGATCAGCCTTGCACCGCCCGACCGAACATCGTTCTGCAGGCGTTAGTGTCCGCCCCGCAGTGTGGCTCGGTCTCCAGATAAGGACCGCGGCGATGACGGAGCCTTCGTTCGATTTCAGCGAAGAGGTTGCTGTTTCGGTGGCCCGATCGAGGCTGAGCCCGGAGCAAGATGTCCCGTCTTCTAGACGAGAACGGCTTGATGGATCGGATCGGCACGCTCTGAAAGTGTTGTTTGCGAACAAGTTCTTCTTTCGTAACGGCGGCTCCGAAGTCGTGATGTTCGACGAGATGGAGTTGATGCGCAGGTGGAATGTTGACGTCGTCGAATTCTCCATGAATGACGATCGAAATATTCCATCACGCTTCCAATCGTACTTCGTTTCGCAGAAATCGTATCGCGCATCATCAAGACGCGAAAAGCTGAGATCGGCATTATCCTTTATTCATTCATGCGAAGCTGTCTCGCAAATTACGCGCCTCATCCGAGATGAGAAGCCGGACATACTGCACTGTCACAATATCTATCACCAGCTCACTCCCTCGATCGTCACCGCAGCAGCGGAAATGGGGGTTCCCGTCGTTCTCACGCTTCACGACTACAAACCGGTGTGTCCCGTCTATACGCAGCTTAGCAACGGACAGGTGTGTACGAGATGCGGGGACGGCGCCTTTGAGACAATTCTCGCTCGCCGCTGCGCCGACGGCTCTCTTGGGCGCAGCGCCTTGCTTTGGGCGGAGGCGCGCTATCACGCGCTGCTGGGAAGCTATCACCGCGTCGGAAAATTCATTGCGCCGAGCAAGTTCATGTATGAGGCCATTGTCCGTCGGTTCGGTGCCGATAAGGTGGTTCATATTCCGAACGGGATAGACGCATCGCGTATCGATACCTCTGTCGGAGATGACGGATACGCACTGTATTTCGGGCGCTTGTCGCCTGAAAAAGGCGTTGAGGATCTCCTTAAAGCTCATGCGACAGCCCAAGGAGCCTGGCGGCTGGTGATCGCTGGCACTGGACCGCTTTTCGATGAGCTTCGGCGGAAATACCCCGCGGCGGAGTTCAGAGGGCATCTCACAGGCATCGACCTCGAGCGCACAATCAGGGAGGCGGGTTTGATTATCGTGCCCTCGGTGTGGCACGAAAACAGTCCTCTATCGATCCTTGAGGCGATGGCGCATGGTAAGCCGATCGTCGCTTCCCGCATTGGCGGAATTCCCGAGTTGGTCAGAGACGGGACGACAGGTCTGTTGTTTGACCCTGGCGACGTTGTTCAACTCTCCGAAAAAGTCAGAACTCTTCTCGTCGATCGCAGTCGTCGCGAGGTGTTCGGTCGCAACGCACGCAAGACCGTCGAGAACGAGTACTCGCTTGCGGAACACGGTGCGACGTTACTCTCGTTATACGAGGATCTGATTGCATCAGTCGGCTTACACAGGAAAGTTGGATCATAAAATGGACCTTACCGTCATTTCCACGTTCCGCTGCAACTCCAAATGTCAGATGTGTTACATATGGCAGAATCCGACCGAGCCAAAGGAAGAGGTGTCGCTGGCTACGTTGTCGAAGCTTCCATCCGGCTTCGACAATCTGAATGTTTCGGGTGGAGAGCCGACGCTTCGCAAAGACCTCGGAGAGATGATCGATCTTCTCTATCCGAAGGCAAGAGTGACGGAAATATCGTCGAACGGGCTGCATCCGGAGCGCCTCGTTCCGATCATCAAGAAACACCCCAACATCAAGGTACGCTTTTCGCTCGAGGGCGATCAGGAGACCAGCGACAGAATTCGCGGCGAGAAGGACGGTTACAGCACCAAGATCGCGGGACTTCGTATGCTGCGCGAAGCCGGCGGCACCGACCTTGGCTTCGCGATGGTCATCCAGGACGAAAACGTCGATCAGCTCGTCAATGTCTACGAGTTCGCTCGCAAGGAGGGATTCGAGCTGGCAACTTCCACGCTTCACAATGCGTGGCAGTTCTACAAGAACGACAATTACTTCTATGATCGGAAGGCAGTCGCGCGGAAAGTTGAGGGGCTTATTTCGGCGTTGCTGCGCAGTCCGAAGCCAAAGAACTGGTTTCGGGCCTACCTGAACCTTGGCCTGATCGAGAAGATTCTCGGTCATGATCGGTTGATCCCGTGCAGTGCGGGTAGGGATTTTGCCTTCATCGACCCGTGGTCGGACGTATGGGCCTGCAACGTCCGCTCGGATCTCCCCATGGGAAATCTTGCGCGGGAATCATGGAACGAGATCATGAATAGCGAGGCCGCCCAGCAGACACGGAAGAAGGTCGCGAGCTGTGGACAGAACTGCTGGATGGTGACGACCGCGCGGACCGCGATGCGGTCCAACTTGGTCCCTCAGCTTCCGAAAGGCGAGCCGTTGTTATGGGTCATCAAGAACAAGCTCAAGGTCTCGATCGGCAAGAGCATATGCTTTGACAGCTATATTAATTATTCCGACGTGCGTCCATCGCCGCACGTCGAGCGAACGTCGTTCTTGAACAAGAATGTCAAGGCCCGGCTGGTCAAGGGCCGCATAACCCCGGACGAGCATTACCCGTTGCGAACATTTATGAACAATTAGATTGGGAGGAAGTCCAGATGAGAAGGCGTGAGATCTACATGTTCGGCTTCCGTGGCTTCCCTCAAATTCAGGGTGGTATCGAGACGCATGCAGAGAATCTCGCACCAAGGTTGGTCGAGCTAGGCAGGGGGGTTACCGTCTGCATGCGGTCTCCTTACGTCACCTCGAATGTCCCCAAAGTCTGGAGGGGGGTGCGGGTACTGCGACTGTGGACTCTAAGTAACAAGTATCTGGAGACTCTGCTGCATTCCGTAGTCTGCGCAATTGTCGCAATGGTGCGGCGGCCGGCGTTGGTGCACATTCACGGTATAGGTCCTGCAATTGTAACGCCGTTACTTCGTGCTGTCGGCCTGCGGGTCGTCGTCACGCATCATGGTGAGGACTATAATAGGGAAAAATGGGGCTGGGCGGCGCGTATGGTCCTGAGGACCGGCGAAGCTGTCGGAATGCGCTATGCTAGCAAGCGCATTGCGGTCAGTCGCAGCATAGGCGACCTCGTCACTTCCAAATATGGCAAACCCTGCGAGGTGGTGCCGAATGGCGTGGTGTTCTCGGACTTGCCGCAGCAAAGCGAACAGGTGGTCGGGTTGGGATTGGAGCCAGGACGATACGTATTGACGGTCGGCCGGCTTGTTCCTGAGAAGCGGCAGCTCGATCTTTTGCGCGCATTCCTGGCTACGGCAATGCCGGGATGGAAGCTCGCCATAGTTGGAAAGATCGACCACCAGAATGAGTACGCGGATCAGCTGGTGAGAGAAGCGGCAGGCCACCAGAACGTTGTCATGGCCGGGTTTCAGACCGGCGATGGGCTGCGACAACTCTACGCCCACGCGGCACTGTTTGTTTTGCCGTCGTCCCATGAGGGGCTGCCGATCGTGCTGCTTGAAGCGCTTAGCTATGGATTGCCGGTGCTGGTAAGCGATATCGCACCTAATCTGGAGGTGGTGGGTGATCCCGAACACATTTTCCATGTCGGTGATTGTGAGGAGTTGGGTGCGAAGCTGTTGATGCTGACGAAGACGCGTCTGAGCGCGTCTGAGCGCGAAATAGTACGTCGCGAAAGCGCCTTGCGGTACGATTGGTCCGATATCGCATCGAGAACGTCGGATATCTATGATGACCTGCTCGGCCGGACACTGCAGCAAGGCAATCTATCACGCGCAAGCTGGGGCGCCAGCGCAAGGTCGCAACAATCGGCATACGGCAGACCAGCCAACCATTGAGGCATTGCCAGCGCTTTCGACGACAAAGTCTGGCAGCATATTGGCGCGCCTCATGCGTTGATCGGGTTGAAGCGATGCCGCGCCCGGGCTGGCGGCACCGAGGATTGTGGCTCGGAGCCTGATTTCAGGTCGGGCGTCCCCGGTTCCCAGTGCTGAGATCTCAGCTTTTGTGGTCGTCCCGCTAAGGTTGGCGATAGCGCCGGCCATGGTCGATGGGCGTGGCGTCCAAAGTCTGCAGCCAGCGATCGAAATCCTGGCGAGTCACGGGCTTTTGTGACTGGATCCTATCGGTGGGCTAAACTATCCGCCAGCACTAGCTCGAGTCCCCTCCCATTGCCTAGATAATGAACATAGATTGGGGCTTCCGAAAGCGGCTGAACCCTGAAAGGCTTCGGGGTGGGGATTCGCAAGCCCGACGAAGCTGGCCAGGTGTCGAAGCGCCGGGCGTTGCTGGATTATGTGAGAATGAGCAGGGTGGATGAGCTAACGACCGGTGAGATTGACGAGCGGATTGTTTCGATCATCGAACTGGCCGGTGGAAATTTAGTGCGCTTGTCCGATCCGTCATTCGAGTTCGTGCCGGAGCGGATGACAGGAGCGATATCGGCCATTCATCAGCGCCTGAAAGCGGAGCTTGCTGCGCTTCTTAAGCTGCGGACCGTATACGGCGATCTGATTGTTTGTCGCATTGTTGCCGGCAGCTATCCTTGGAACCAAGACCGATTGTCGCCGTATCAACATTTGAGACTCGCGTGGCTACAGCTCGCACAGCTGAGCAGCATGTTTGATCATTCCATGACTGAGCTCGATCGCCTTCACAACGAAACGCTAGAGTTGCTTTCTGTCGATGTCGAAAGAGCAGTTGCTGATGGCTCTCCTCGAACGAGGGCGGGCGAGCGGAACACGCGGGTAGATCGCTGGTTCGAAGTTGTGCCGCAGCACGAAGCGCCAACGTTCAAGACCATGAGGATAGCAAGCGAGTTGTCGATCGCTGACGCACTCATTGCGGAGTACTGTGACGCTGCGCGGCGCGAGCTATTGGAAGAGATCGACGCGACTGTACAAATCGTTAGTTCCAGCATCGCTGGTTTTTTGTCGGATCATGGTGGCGAGCTGATAGACCTTATTGGTCGTTACAACGACATGGTCGAGAACCTCGAACTCCGGTATCGCCGAATCTGAGACGAAGATTTTGAACTGTCGGCGACACGAAATATCCATTCATCCTGCAGATTTTGATTCCTGGGTGCCGACTCGCAGCTGACTGGCTGTTACCTTGCCTGCAACGGAAGCGAGCTCGTAGCTCACTCTTTGCCCTTGAATCAACGTCGAAATGCCGGCTTCCTCGACGGCGGACATATGAACGAATACATCCTTGCCTCCGCCGTCGGGCCTTATGAAGCCGTAACCCTTAAACTTATTGAACCAGACTACGAATCCGTTAGCCAAAGTTCCTCCGGCATCCGCATGATCTAGTCCGACGTAAAGATTGAAAGCGTAGCAAGTTCACATCGGGCGTAGAATGACTTCTTTTTGCTCAAACCCCTGTTACCCCTTGGTCCGGTGAGGGTCGAGTTTCGTTCATCCAGACTGACCGGCGCTGCGATATGCCGCGCATAAATCGGAACTCGCCGTCCAAAGCTCACATCCTCACAATAGACTCGTTAATTCTTGCTGCGCAAATAAGCAATATGCCGCGTTTATTTGCAGATGCGCTTGCTGCTTTGCATGTGTTGTAGGCGCAAGCGCCTCTCGAAATGCCTCCGTCGATCGACCTGGAATAGAATATGCGGCATCTTGCTATTAGTTGCAAAGACGCAGTGGCAAAGTGATCGCGATCTGAAAGCCCAGTTAAACTCAAAAAGAGCTACGGCAGTATGAAATGTCGCGCAACGCACCCCTTTCGCGACAACCGGCTAGGGTCTGGGGCGAAAGCGATCCGCGACGGAGAGGGATGAGCAGAGCAGGCGCCTGCCTTGGTCTCGTCGGGAGGCGCAAGTTTGACAAGTATGTCTGATATTCTCCGACCGTCCGCGTGAGATGACGTCAGTCGAGTGCCGGAGATTGAAGCCGATTCACCTCGTCAGATCGACAAGCCGGAGTGGGAGCTTTAGCCTGCTAACGATCTTTCTCACAGCTTGTGGTGTTCTTCCAAGGCGTCGTGAGACGGCGTGCAAGCTCTTTCCCTCTAAAATGAGGAACCGTACCTGCTCGATTTCGTGATGACTCCATGGCGGAGCAACCTTTCGCTTGGTGGTGTGCGGGGCCAACACTATGGCGCTCCTTTTCAGGCGGTTACGAAGAGGCAACGGTCTCGAGGGTCAGGGAAGCGGGGTGAGCTGGTAAGTCGTGACAATCGGGCTTGCTTGCCCCGCATCATAGTTCTGGCTGGCTATAGCCTGGATGGCCTCGCGATGCCGATGAAAGGTCGCGCGAATGTCCATTTCATCGGCGCCATCGACCGCTGCGCGATCAATAAGAGCGTCCCAATCAACTTTGCAGATCACTCGTTTGGGACCGTCAAACATCGCGAACAGGATGCCTGAATGTTGGTCAACAACGGTCATCTCTCCGGAAGGGTCATGTCGAAGGGGCATCGCAGCGGATCTCCGTTGTGAACTCTTCGTCGCCGTTTGCTCCGGGGGCTCAGGAGTTGCTTTTGCACTACGCCCTATGCCGGCGAAGACTGCCTTGCGCGAGATGGAAGCTAGGGAAATAAAGCAATGTTGAATCTGATCACGGTCAAGTTGTGGGACCGGCCCCGGGCATCAAATCGTCTCATGCCAAACGAGTTCGCTATCGACTCTCCGCAATGGCTGTCTCTGGTCCGCTTGTCCGAACCAGCGTCGCGCTCGATTGCGCCGCAAAGGATCCTGGATGGTTGAAGCTCGCTCTGCTTGCGCTCTGCGCAGAGTTTATGCTGTCGACGATTGATTGGGCGATTAGTGACTTCGTTTCGGGGTAGCAACTATGACCGACCGACCGACCGTCCTCGTCACAGGGGGTGCGGGCTATATTGGCTCGCATGCCTGCCGCGCCCTGGCCGCCGCCGGCTATCAGCCCGTCGTTTATGACAATCTCTCGACAGGTCATCGCAGCTTCGTTGCCGGCCCCCTGGTGACCGGCGACCTTCTCGACGGCGCAGCGCTGGCGCGCGCCTTCGCCGATNACAAGATCACGGCGGTGATGCATTTCGCGGCGGCGAGCCTCGTCGGCGAATCCATGACCGACCCGCAGAAGTACTACATCAACAATTTGCAGGGCACGCTGTCGCTGCTCCAGGCAATGCGCAACGCAGATTGCCATCGCATCGTGTTCTCCTCGACCGGCGCCGTCTACGGCAATGCCGATTC
>NZ_AXAB01000058.1:0-52318 GCF_000472645.1 Bradyrhizobium sp. WSM2254
GCACGCATCGCATTTCCTTCAGCCAGATCGAGTACAGCCAAACGTACACGTGTCATTCGGTTGGCGCCGGCGTAAAGCGCCCGAGTTGACAGCGTCGTCGGTTCAGTCCGACCACCTAGAAGATTGCCCGAGAGGCTTTCGTGGCCGATCGCGATGATCTTGCCGTCCGAAGTTGCGCCAATCTGAATGCGCTGGATGGTCGCCGGTCGATGGATCAGGTTGTTGAACATCAACGGCCGCTGGAGTGCCAGCTTGACGGGCCTGCGGGCTGCGCGCGCTCCGAGCGCTGCCATGACAAGGTCGGACTGAGCCGTTCCCTTCCCGCCGAATCCGCCGCCGATATACGGTGATATGAGCCTGACGTTTTCCTTTGGAATGCCCAATGCCTTGGCCAGATCGCGTGTGCCCCAGTTCATTTGCTGGATCGATGTCCAGCAGGTCAGCTTGTCGCCCTCCCATATCGCTATTGTTGCGTGCGGCTCCATCATGGCGTGCGCCTGGTTGGGCGTCGTGTAGGTCTCGTCGAGCTTGACCGCCGAAGCCGCGAATGCGCCAGCGAAGTCTCCGACGGCTGTCTCGGTGGGACCTCCATATGGACCCTGCTTGGCAAGCGGCGCCGTCGGCTTATGGGCCTCCAGATCGAACGATCCGTTGCTCCTGAAATAATCTATACGGACGAGGGCAGCGGCCGACCGTGCCTGCTCGAACGTTTCGGCGACGACCAAGGCCGCGACCTGATGGTAATGGTCGACGTCCGGACCGGCCAGGAAGCGCTGAGCATAGAACTCGCCCTTTGCGAGCGGTCCTGCGTTCTCATGAGTAACGATGGTGATGGCTTCTCGTCGGGCTCGAACCAGACAACGTCCCCCGGTCGAATTTCCTCGACGGCGCCGCCCTCTCGTTGCACGCAGCCCAAGCCCGACGAGACGATGAGCGTTTGGCCAAGTGGATGAGTGTGCCAGGCTGTGCGAGCACCCGGTTCGAACGTCACCAAGTTGCCGGCGGCGCGGGCCGGCTCCGGCAGGCTGAAGAGCGGGTCGATCCGGACGGTGCCGGTAAACCATTCACCCGGGCACTTGCCGGATGGCCGAGAGCCGCTGCGTTTAATATCCATGAGTATTCCCTTTCGATGCGACGCCAATAGCTGATTGACGGGTCCGAGGCCGGACCGCTCTCGTTACGCTGTCTGGCCGCCGTCTACGGCCATTGCGTGCGCCACCACCGGCTCCTGTGCGATAACCTTTCCCTTCCCTCGGGTGTGCCACCGCTGAAGCGGTCCATCATCGGCGTTTCGATGATGCCGGGGCATACGACGTTCACACGAATGTTTGACTTGGCGTAGTCGAGTGCGGCCGCTTTCGATAGACCAACCACGCCGAATTTGGCCGCGCAGTACGCTGCCTGGCCTGCGAAGCCCTTGATCCCCGCACCGGAGGAAGTGTTGACGATGGAGCCGCCACACTGCTTCAGCATCAGCGGGATCTGATATTTCATGCACAGGAACACGCCGCGCAGATCGACTCCGATCAATCGATCCCACAGTTCCACGGTGAGATCGGCCAGGGGCGCGACAGCCTGTTCGACGCCGGCATTGTTGAAGGCGTAGTCCAGGCGCCCGAATACTTCGATCGTCTTTTCCAGCGCGCCCCTTACATCTTCCTCACGGGAGACGTCGCAGCTGATGGCAATCGCCCGTCCGCCAGCCTGCTCGATGATCCGTGCGGTTTCTCGATTATTTGCTTCCGACGCATCTGCGACCACGACACTGGCGCCTTCGCGCGCGAATGCCAGCGCTGCCGCCCTGCCGACGCGAGTTCGTGAAACGAACGTTCCAACTGGACAAAATCATTTGACACTTTGAGCATGGCTCGAACTCTATCTGAGTCGAGAGCCGAGGGAGGGAGTCGGCAGACCCCGCCGCTCTTTTTTCGTTGCGACGAACATTCGTCGATCGTCCAATACCTACCTGGCGTACTTCCGGATTCAAGCGTCCATAATTGCGGTAGAGACGAACTAGGGTAGACGTCGAGCGCGTTATCGAGGCAGCGATTTAATTTCTCATATCCGAATCTCATCCTTCGCCTCTTCAGGTTTAGAGAGCGGGGGTCTTGGCTAGATCGCACGGGGAAATTGAGTTGCAAAAACGTGGGCCCGCGAACTGCGGCCGGCTTTTGTTCACCACTATCACGGCGCTGAGCCTAGCAATCATGTATGCGCCGGTATTGTACCTGCTGCTTGCATCGCTGAACCCGGACGCGCAGCTTGGACTCGTTTCGCCGAGCCGCTATAGCCTCAAATGGTATTTTGCACTTCTCGACGATGGCCGCCTCGCCGGGGCTCTCAAGGAAAGCGCGCTGGTCGGGCTCGCAACAGCCGCACTGGCGACGCCGATCGGCCTGTCTGCTGCGCTCGCCTACCGGGCGATGACGCGCCTGCGCGGCGTATTCCTCCTCGTCATTCTCTCGGCCATGTTCGTCCCGGGTACGATTGAGGGCCTCGGTCTGTCGGCGACTCTGAGAGTTGTCGGTCTCGCCCCATCTTGGGTCACCATAGCAATCGGACATCTTCTGTGGACGCTGCCGTTCGCCGCTGTGGTCTCGCTCATCGGCCTGTCGGCGGTCAGGCCCAGCACCATCGCGGCGGCCCGCGACCTCGGCGCCGGGCCGATACGGGCCTTCGTCGACATAACCCTGCCGCTTATGCGCACCAATCTCATCTCAAGCTTCGTCTTTGCATTTCTGCTTTCACTGAACGAGCAGGCGCGCGCCTACTACCTGGCCGGCCGCCAGAACACGCTTCCGCTTTATATGTTCGGCGCGATGAATTCGGGTGCCTCGCCGACAATCTACGCATTCTCAGGCGCGATCATAATCGTCTCGGTCGCAGTCGTCGCCCTGGTCTTTGCCGGCCTAGTGGGGCAGCAAAGCCAAAGGCCGCGACAAGCGCCAGGCAAGACCAGCTATTGAGGCTGCAATAGGCAGTTGTCATTCTGCCCATTAAACGGCCAACTCGCTAAGGTTGTCGCCGATTCTTTGCGGCTGCGGGTGATGCAGGGATGGACGTTCAGTTGTCCGTGTTACAGACGGAGTAACGAGGTCGCCTATTGACCCTCAGCCGAACAACAAACGGGCCGCCGCCATGTCGGCTGACTGCGGGAGACCGGACGTTGTACGATGGCTGCATTGACGGGTGCTCCTGACCCTGGCTGTGTAAAAACTCAAAAATCGAAACGCGGCGAGAATGATATTTTTCAGTTCGATCTCTGAGTTGAATCCGCTTCCGCGTTGAGCGACTAATACGGTCTTGGACGAATAACTTCTTCTCTCGCGATTGAGCGTCTTCGCGTTTTCACACAGCCAAGACGAGCCGACAATCAGCCCGGCCCCTCGATTTTCATCGTTCCAAGATCAATCCTGTTCAAGCAAGCCAAGCGCGTTTTGCAACTAATCCGGCAGCAACGGAGGAGGACTCAAATGGCATCATTCGTCCTTGTCCCGGGGGCGGGCGGCATGGCTTGGTATTGGCACCGCGCGGTCCCGCTTTTCCACTCGGCGGGGCACGAACCCATCGCGGTCGATCTACCGGGCGACGATAGGCACGCCGGTCTCGCAGCGTATGCGGACATCGTCATCCGCGCGATCGCGGAACGAAACGACGTTATTCTCGTCGCTCAGTCGCTTGCAGGCTTCATGGTGCCCATCGTTCGCGCGCTTGCGCCCGTGCGGATGATCGTGTTCGTCAACGCAATGATCCCAAAGCCCGGCGAGACTGCTGGTGCATGGTGGGGCGCAACAGGAGCGGTCGAAGCGCGGGAACAAGCTACAGCGCGACACGGCTATGCAACGGAATTCGACGTGGGAACGTACTTTCTGCACGACGTTCCGCAGGAAGTGCTGCGCGACGGCGCGGAACGACCACGCGAGCAAGCTGAGACTGTTTTCGGCGAGCCCTGTCGCTTCGACCGCTGGCCCGACATCCCCATTCATGTTCTTGCGGGAAGTGACGACCGCTTTTTCCCGATCGAATTTCAAAGGCGCGTCGCGCGCGAAAGGCTCGGAAAGGAGGTAGAGGAACTTCCGGGTGGCCATCTCGTCGCGTTGTCGAATCCGCAAGGGCTGACCGGGCGCCTTCTTGCATGTGAGAAGAGCCAAACTGGCTAGTCCCTTGCCCTTGTCCGTTGAGCCAAAGCCGAGTTTGTGTTGGCCAAGGCCGCCACGAGTCGTCGCCACGTCAGCTGTCTGAGGGAGACCGGAACTCACACAATGGACATGCTGGCCGCAGCTTTTGACCCGCAGCGGACAAAGTGGTCAAACTGTTTTGCGTGGCTCCATCGCCAAAGATGGAACTGGTTGAAGGAATCAGCTTCCAAGCTGCTCAACCACCAGATCTATGAAACGGCGAACGCGAGCTTCCAGCAGACGTTTGTTGGGATAAATCGTAACGATCTTGACCTCGTCAGCCTTGAAGCCGGGCAGAATCTTCCGCAGGCGGCCTGCACCCAAGTCATTGCTGATCAAGAAGTCGGGAAGAAGCGCAATGCCGAGGCCGGCCAGAGCGCAATGTCGGAGGGCTTCTGCGCTATCGAACCGCAGTCGGCTACGAACCGGCGCCTTGATCCAAGGGCCGCCTTCCGTTCGCAGGCGCCAGCCCTGCCTCTGATTGCGGCTGCTGAAGATCAAGCCGTCGTGGGCTGCGAGATCATCGATAGTTTGCGGCTCACCGTGATTGCTGAGATAGGCCGGCGAGGCGCAGAGTATCGCGCCATGGCTGGCGACCACCCGAGAGACAAGGCGCGTATCCGGCATCGTCGTGCCAATCCGGATCGCCAGATCGAAACCTTCCTCGACAAGGTCTGTCAGACGATCGGTGAAACTCACCTCGACCTGGAGTTCCGGCCATGTCGCGACATACTTCTCTATCAGTGGCAGAACCACGACCCGGCCGAAAGCATCCGGAACGGTGAGCCGCAATATCCCGCGCGGCGTACCGCCATTCCCGGCCATGCTCGCCTCGGCCTCTTCGACGGACGCGAGAACCTGCAGCCCGCGTTCGTAGAACACGCGGCCCTCGTCCGTCACGCTAAGTGTTCGCGTCGTGCGGTTCAGGAGACGAGCGCCGATCCGATCCTCGAGGCGCATTACGGCTTTGGCCGCGGCTGAGCGCGACATTCCCACTGACCGCCCCCCGGCAACGAAGCTTCCAGCATCAACGACGGCCATGAAGATAAAGATATCGTTCAAATGCCCGCGCAGCATGAGATGCCCCCAACTTAAGTGCGGCCATGGCTTCGCTTGTGTGTCGCCCGCCAGTCGCCAATCAAACGTCTATATGCATCAAGGCCGCAGCAATGTCGCCGGATACGTATCTCGGTGAGGTCGGCCTACCAGCTGCGCACGGCATCGCGCATCCGCCACAAACTACAAGGAAAACTGATATGATTAGCAAAGCACAAATCTTCGACCACGGTGTCGCGTGGGAAGCAGGCAACAGCGTCACTCAGGGCTATCAGGTCAACAACACCATCTATATTTCCGGGCAGTTCTCCCATGATCAGAACGCATTCGTCGATGGCGATATCGAGGCTCAGACCCGGCTGACGCTGGAAAATCTCGATCGGGTGCTTGCGGGCTTCGGAGTCAAAAAATCGAATTTGGCGTACATCGAGATCTATTTGATAAAACCGCAGGAGCACTTTGAAGCCAGCGTGCGCGTCTTCAAGGAATATTTGGCGGGCCATCGGCCGGCCGCCACGCTAATCGGCGTGACCGAGCTGGCATCGCCTCAGCAATTGGTCGAAATCAGCGCCATCGCACACACCTAACGGAGGACGCCGTGCTGATGTCACAATTCGTGGGCGGTCTTCCTCAGGCGCGATGACCGCTTATCCGATCAGCCCACGAGACCGCATGAAGCACGTCCCCGAACGCCCGTTCTCCAATCCGGAAGTTGCTGCACGCAAGCTGGTCGAGCTAGCGGCGACAATCGCGGCTGTCCAGGACGGGCGCATCCACATTGAGAAGATCCACGCGCCCTTCCTTTGCACGCTCAAAGCAAGCGGCGCGGAGTTCGGGGCTGGCATCAAGCATGCAGTCGAGAAGGGCCGGCTCGAATTGCATGAGGGCGGCACCTACGGGCGGCTGCTTTCAGCTTCCATCGAGTAGACCAAATCGGCCCCGTGCCACCTGGAGGTCCGCACCGAATCCGCAGCACAGGGCCGAGAGGTCTGCTCAGGCCAGCCGGAGGCAGACGCCCCATGATGCGCAACGTCGCCCTCGTGTGCACTAAGACAAAAGGTGGATGAAAAAGGCCCCGGCCGTGAAAGCGAGCATGAGGCCGGGGCCGCTGGGAGGTGCTTGGCGGTAATGGGATCACCAAGCGTTGCCAATTTATCCCGCGCTACAAGCTTTCCTCTGTTCGGTTAAGCACCAAATTTTGGCCGTTCCGTGCACGGGAACATGCCAACTTTTCCTTGAACGAGAACAATTCGTGAAACCGAGGCATGTATTTAATTTCGGCACACGTGATCAAAACAAGCACAAAGGCCCGCCAGCGCAAACCGGCAGGCCCTAAACATCATGCTATCAGGCCTGGTTTGAGGCGTTCCGAACCGGAACGCCTGCACGCCCAGTCGTCCAGCATTGGCTGATCCGCGCCGCCCTCGTCTTAGTATGCAGTGCAGTGCGCCGCACCTTGCGCTCGCCCTCAGGTTGCGCTTTGAATGGCACATTGCTCCCCTTCGAAGGAAGCCCGCCTTTCGCGACGGGCTCAGTCTAAGGGAGGAAAAGCGCCATGAAGGACGCGACAAAAGACTACGGCGAGTCGTGCCGACGCGGTGTATCGCGATTGACACTGTGGACAACAAAGCGCGCCTAGCGCTACACGCAAGGAATGACAGATCGGGGCTGGGGCCGCCCTTTTGACGAACCGGTCAAGGCGCCAGGGCGGGTTCTGGGGACGCTGCTTGATGCCGGTGAGTACATCGCCGCACTGCCGAAGAAAGAGCATAACGCGCCCGAGTGGCGAGCGGCGATGGAAGCGTTGCTCCTGGTGGTCGAGCGCGGCGGCCCGACGATGTTTGCCCGCATCGGGGTTATGCGGGTATTGAACCGTCACCACGTCCCGGAGTTCAACCCCAAGGGCAAAGAGCCGCATGGGGCCGGCGCAAGCTGAAGAGGGATCAATGACCGTCTTCGTCTACGTGAACACCGCCAAGCAAGTCGGCGACGTCGAGCATGTCAAGATCTTTGCGACTGTCGATGCCGCGGAAAGGTGGTTCGAGGAGAACGATCCCGAGGGCGTCGCCTTCGAGTACGACGTTCTGGAGTGAACCGAATCGCTGTACGGCTAGCTCAAGAAGCTCACCGTCGAACGCACCTACGCAGATCCTGAAGCTGCAGCCCGCAAGCTGGTCGAGCTCGCCGCCGGCATCGAGGCGGTCCCGGACGGCCGTATCCACATCTCAGCGCGTCGTTCCTCTTTACGTTGAAGGCCAGCGGCCCGAAGTTCGGTGCAGGCATCAAGCATGCAGTCGAGTGCGGCTGGCTCGAGCTGCACGAGAGCGGGACATATGTCCGGCTTTTGTCAGCCTGATAGGCCCGCCAGCGTGAAGCGGCGAGCCACTTGATCACTGCCGTTGTACGAGTAGAGGCCGAAGCTGCTCCAGTCCATCCTCGATCACTCGGAGGTCCTCGAGAATAGAATCTCGAGACTGAGCAGGGTCGATGCTAGCTGTGGTCTGCACTGTTCCCAGCAACTGGCGGCGAAGGTCTCGCATATTTTCCAGGGCTTGCAGATTTCCCAAACGTACATAAGCGGAGACGATCGATTGTATGGATGTTGGCAATGGGTGGCTCCTAATACACATTTCTATAATAGGTTGCAGAATAATTCGCTTGAGCTAACCCGCAAGCTCTGCTGATGCGAAGCTGGCAGACTACCTTCGTATAGACGCTGGTAAGGAATCAGGCCCAGATTTCCCTCTGGGACGGGGCCGTTGGGACATTGGCGGCCTTGTGCTTGGGGCGAGGGCCCGTCCGCCAGCCTCGGCGGGCCCTCCCTCAATCGATGGAACCGGAAACCATAGTGATTTAATTCATAGGGCACTTCGGAGGATCAGCGGCAGGTTATTGTCCTAATTGACGTTGGAGGACGAGCATAATGCCAAAAGAAAATTGCTTAACCGTTTTCGCCGCGGGAAGACGATTGGATCTCCTACGCGGGGAAGCTTCTCGAATCGCCAAAGAAAATAAAGTGGACTGGCATGTCGACCGCGCCGACATCGGCGCGCGTTTTTGCTTCGAGGACGCTAAGGCGAAAGAAGCCTTCGCGCTTTCCTGCGACAACTTCGGCATTTCGTGCCGAGACGGCTAGCCGAAAAAAGAAACCCGCCGATCTTGCGACCAGCGGGAGTTTGACTGAGATTATTGGCAATCGGCGGGCACCGACCGCTGATGCTACCTTAGCATGTCGGCCCGCCCGCGTGAACCGGCAGGCCTCCACTTCTGGGCAATTCAATTCACGCCCAGAGGCTTTCCGAAACAACGGCGCGTGACATGGTCCCGTCGAGATAGGCGGGCGCGTCGAGAGGCAATGGCGTTCGAACGCCTCCGTATGCCTTCATAGGATTTTCTTTGTTGTAGGTAGCGATCATGCGCTTTGCACACCGATAACTGCAGAGGCTGGAGCAAGGCGGACCTCCCATCCGGCGGTTCCAGGTTGTTCCCAGTGGCCTAGTTCGATTTTCGCAGTGGCCTGCTTCGCCGTTAGGGCGCATAAACGGGCATGCTCGATTCTCATAACCGATCCTGTCGGTGTGGCGCGGTCTATAGCCGAACCGAGGCGATGGCCCCGAGTCGGCAGATCGCCAGCTTCGAGTGCTCGGTCTCGGCGCGACCATAGAATCGTGGAACACCGCTTGGGTGCCCACTTATAGGTTGATTGCCGGCCCCGTCCGACTTCCTCGACCCAGTTAGTTATTGCAACTCAGCATGTCCCCGCATTAACCATTGATGGCAGAGTCGTTCTGCAATTCGTTCACTGTCGTTGAGGTGACCTCGGACGACGCGCCCCAGCCAACGAAGCAGATGTGGCTAGCGTTAACCAAACCGAGTCAGGCGATAAAGCTGGTCCTCGCGGCCGTTCCCGAAGGCTGGACGGCGGAAGTTGTGCCAGCGGTTCTCACTGAAAAGCAGCAAAGGATGTTCGAGGATCTCTAGCTCGAACCCGGCGACCTTTACAGGATCGATGCGGAGTAAGGCCGCCCAGAAGGACGGCGTCTTTCTCGCGGGCGACGTCTGACATTGGCCCCCAAGGCGAAGCCACTGGGTGGCCCGGTGAGGTCCGCCGTTACCGGGAGAGCAGACCTCGTCTGCCGTGATGCTCGACCGCCGCCTGTGACCCGGAACGGACATTCCTGGAACCCCACAAGCCCCTGTTCCTTTCGCGTTCCCACGAGGACTACAATGCCACTTATAAATGCTTGGGAGTGGGCATGAGGCAGCGCCGGTTCTTGGGACTTATCGGCAGCACAGCGGCAGCTGGGCCGCCTGTCGTACCGCCGGCCGCAGTCGGAAACTCTGTTCAGGGAGAAGAGCAAGATTTCCCATTAATTTTCGCAAACGTGCCCGCAGCGGGGCCACAAAAGACGATGGCCCTCGGCGTCGCCGCCCTCTTGGTCTTCGCTGCGGCGGCTATCGCACCGTTCGCGAGCATCCAGTTGGGCCGCGTTGATGCCTTCATTCCGGTTTTGCAGACCGCCTTGAGTATTGCCGATCTCCTCACAGCAGCCCTTCTGTTTGCTCAATATTCCATCCAGCCGCAGCGAGCCCTTCTCGCGGTCGCAAGCGGTTACGTTTTCAGCAGTTTGTTCGCGTTCCTGCAGACGCTGACTTTTCCCGGCGGCTACGCCCCCGCTGGTCTGATCGGTGATGGTTCTAACTCTGCAGCATGGATTTACGTGCTTTGGCACACGATGTTTCCGGCCGCCATTCTCGTCTATGCTTTTTCCAAAGACGCGATTGGGTTTGTCGATCCGCCGGGCAAGACTAAGGCCAACATCATAATAACTGTTGCGAGCGTCCTTGCGACAATCGCTGTGCTGACTTGGATCGTAACGACGAAAACCGAATATATCCCGATCTTCTACACTAACGACGTCAACGTGCAGACGCGGTTTGGCAATCGGGTCAATCTGGCGCTTTGGCTATGGGGTGCTACCGCGTTGGCCGTGTTATTTGCTCGGAGACGCACAGTCCTCGATTTATGGTTGATGGTGACTTTGCTTGCCTGCATGCCAAACTTCTTGGTGGCGATTATCGGAAGCTCGGTACGATTCACCATTGGTTGGTACGCGGCTCGTGGCTTTGTTTTGGTCAGCAGTTGCATTTTGCTGACAGTCTTGATCATCGAAACAATGTTACTTTATTCGCGCCTTGCCAGCGCCGTCACTTTGCAGCGACGCGAACACACAAATCGGCTTTTGACAGTGGATGCTGTCACGCGCGCCATCGCTCATGAGTTGAACTCACCTTTGGGAGCCATTGCGCTTAATGCCAATACAGCCCTCTGCCAGTTGCGGGCGAGCCCCCGCGAACTTGAAGGCATTGAGGATATCCTTAGCGACATAGAGGCCGACAGCCATCGCGCCGCTGCAATAATTTCAAGCCTTCGCGAAATCACAACCACGGCGAATGATGGAGGTGTCCAGACAAGCGCTGAGAATGCGGCACAGCGCGCACTAAGATTGCTAAAAAACGATCTTCAAATCAACCAGATATCTGTCACTGCGGAACTTCAAGGCAACCTGCCCGAGGTGCAGATAGATGGCGAAAAACTACAGCAAGTACTCTTGAACCTGATCAGAAACGCTATTGATGCAATGCGCTCATCTCCCGCTGGAGCACGACAGCTGCGGCTCGGAGCCAGTTTCGACGGTCAATCGACCGTGTTATTGTCAATCCAAGACTCCGGATGTGGAATTTCCGCCGACGACCGAAAGCGCATATTCGATCCGTTCTTTACGACGAAGCCCGATGGTATGGGATTGGGGCTCGCCATCTCTTCTGCCTTGGTTGAAAGGTCCGGGGGCAAATTGAGACTGGTCAAGTCGGAGTCCGACGGCTCCATTTTTGAGCTTGCCATACCGGCTCGCGAGCAGCGCCCGACCGCGTCGCTAAGTTGATGATTATCATCCGTTCTTGGCCCCTCAGAGACCTGCGAACAGCCGGTCGCAACGTCTGCTGCTCAGGGTAGATCGGAAGTGACCGGCAGAGGTCCAAACCGACGCGATCGACCCAGAGCTGACTTGCTCGGGTCCAGCGAAGGAGTAAGGCCTTACAGTTGGCTGCCTCTTGCCGTCCCCCTTGCAAACGCGTGCATCACTTTCGGCGATCGGTTTCAGCCTGATTTGCGCTTTTAAGTTTGCCTCGAACGTATTCCACTAGATCGCCTACCTCGTCGCGCAGGGCATCCTCAGAAATGCCTTGCTCTTTAGCTCCGTCTACAAGCCGTCGGACCAATTCCAGGGCGTCTTGTGTGGCGCCGGCCGTTCCATATTGCTCGGCCGGGTGAACGCTGTTCGCTGTCCAAAAATCGATGTACTCGCGCGCCGTGGCCATGTTGTAACCCCTCCATGCGGTAGCGGGCGAAAACCCATCGAGGCTCGCGGCGAAGACGTTGTCCAGCCGCTTCAAAAAGCCGAATATACGTCAGCAGTTGTGACTGTCGATACTAACTCAGCTAATCTGTTGAAATCGAGCGGGTCCATATACGTCCACACATGGCCCATAAGGGACCTCGCGCGCCGCTAACTCTGTCATTTCGTCGTTACCAGCGATCACGCTGATCACTCCCCCAGCCCCGGTACTGGCCTGTTTTAACCCCTGGTGGCCTAAGTTGAATTTGAGAGTGGCCTGATTTGGAAAAATGGAATTACAGCGCAGGCCTAGGAACAAACTAATATTTGTTAAGTTTGCTCCCCGAAGGGAAATCGGGCCATGTCCAACGAAGACCTCACACGTAAGGCTGAGCGCGCGCTGGTGACGGTCGGGCTTGGCACCGCCGCGCTAATCATTTTCGCGAGTTTGATGGTTATAAGATAGCCTTCCATGACCAACCTGGATTTCCTTGTCGACGTGCAAGCGCGCATCCAAGAATGCCGTCGAAAGGCGGCTGAAACCGACGACGTCAAGTTGGCTCTTTTCCTTTACCGGATGGCCGACGAGATTGAGGCGGAAGCCCGCGAGATGGATTTGAAGTAAGGCCGCCTCAGTGGGTACCCATGTTCACTTCTGCACAGACGGGCACCCGCCAGCCCGAGTGCCCCAAGCTGAATTTAGGTGTGTCTTAATTTGATTTTCGGGCGCCATAATTGGTCCGGAGCTAAACCCAAAATGGCCATCTACCGCCTGCTACAGAACTCTCCGTTAGGCCCGGAGGAAATAACGATATTGACGGACGCCTACGAGCGCACTTTGCAAGCGCTTTGCCTGGTTGACCGCAACGAACGATCACAGACCTGATCGCAAGAAAGCTCATAGAACTGGGGCAGCNCGGCGTTCGCGAGGCGAAGCAGTTGTCGGCTTTGGCTATAAAAGAGCTTGGCGTAAGTCCGCCATAGTTAGCCGNGGCTGCGCGCGCTCCGAGCGCTGCCATGACAAGGTCGGACTGAGCCGTTCCCTTCCCGCCGAATCCGCCGCCGATATACGGTGATATGAGCCTGATGTTTTCTCTTGGAATGCGCAATGTCTCGGCCAGATCGCGTGTGCCCCAGTTCATCTGCTGGATCGATGTCCAGCAGGTCAGCTTGTCGCCCTCCCATGCCGCTATTGTCGCGTGCGGCTCCATCATGGCGTGCGCTTGGTTGGGCGTCGTGTAGGTCTCGTCGAGCTTGACCGCCGAAGTCGCGAAAGCGCCAGCGAAGTCTCCGACGGCTGTCTCGGTGGGACCTCCATATGGACCCTGCTTGGCAAGTGGCGCCATCCGCTTATGGGCCTCCAGATCGAATGAGCCGTTGTTCCTGACATAATCTATACGGACGAGGGAGGCGGCCGACCGTGCTTGTTCGAACGTTTCGGCGACGACCAAGGCCGCGACCTGATGGTAGTGGTCGACTTCCGGGCCGGCCAGAAAGCGCTGGGTGTAGAACTCGCCTTTTGCGAGCGGTCCTGCGTTCTCATGAGTTATGACGGCGATGACACCTGGGGCAGCCTTTGCACCGGCCGTATCGATGGACTTGATCAGCCCCTTGGAAATCGCTGCACCAACGACATAGCCGTACGCAGCATTGCTTACGGCGCCAGCATACTCATAGGCGTAGGTAGCCTTGCCTGTCGTTTTAAGTCGCCCCTCGACCCGGTCATGCGGTTTACCGACAACGCTGAGCCGATCGATCGGATTCGGGGTGGCGAGCGTAGCAAACTTCATGGCTCATCCTTTCGCTTACACAGCCGCAGGCATTCGCGTTCCGTCGATGAACCAAGGTTCGTGCGCAAAGGTTTAGTTCGAGAAGGCGGGCTTACGGCTTGCTCTTGGCAAACTCCTGCCCGGTGAGGCGCCGACGAGCCATGCGTCGCGGCCATTCATCTTGATGGGTCTCAGGCCTACGCTGTCTGTCCGCCGTCCACGACCATTGCGTGCCCTACGACAAAAGCCGCGGCGTCTGAGCACAGCCAGACGACAGCCGCGGTGATTTCTTCGGATTTTCCAATCCGTCCGATCATTCCTGTTAGGCATGTTGGTTTCCTAATCTTCGTGCTCATGTCAATCGATTCAGCGCCGCTTGTTGATGGCTACACGCCTATCCAAGGCGCATCTTCCACACCTGATCCAGAGACAGCGTCAGGCAAAGATCCGAAGCATCCGGTCACGATACGGCCGGCAAGGCATTGAGGTGTTTGTCCAAGGTGACGGGATAATCTCGTGCGCGAACGCCGGTCGCGTTGTAGACTGCATTGGCGACGGCGGCGGCGACGCCGAATATGCCGAGTTCGGCCACGCCGTTCGCCTTCATCGGCGAGACCTTGTCGTCCGCCTCATCGAGGAAGATCATTTCCAGATGCGGTATGTCAGCGTGGACCGGCACTTCGTGGCCAGAAAGGTCGTGATTGACGAAGAATCCACGGCGTTTGTCGACGGCGAGTTCGTCCATCAACGCGGCGCCTGCGCCCATGGTCATCGCACCGATCACCTGGCTCCGCGCGGTCCGCCGGGTCCAGATTCCCATGATGGACCGGCTCGACGCGTTTTCTTTTCGAGGGGTGACTTGCGGCACCGGATTAGGCCACGGTCGGCAGTTGGTTCAGATGCTTATCAAGCGTAATGGGGTAATCCCTCACGCGAACTCCGGTAGCGTTGTATATCGCGTTGGCGATCGCAGCCCCTACGCCACAAAGGCCGAGTTCGCCGACCCCCTTGGCCTTCATCGGATTTGCGTTTTCGTCCGCCTCCTCGAGGAACACGACCTCCTGGTGAGGAATGTCGGCGTGCACGGGCACTTCATAGCTTGCGAGGTCGTGATTGACGAACAGGCCAAAGCGCTCGTCGACCACCAACTCCTCCATCAGTGCGCTCCCGACGCCCATCGTCATCGCACCGATGACTTGGCTGCGCGCGGACTTCGGATTGATGATGCGTCCGGACGCACACGTCGCCAGCATCCGCCGCAGCCTAGTGACTCCGGTGTAGGCGTTCACGCCGACCTCGACGAAATGCGCCCCGAACGTCGAAAGCTGGAAGGTCTTGCCCAACTCGCCGTACTCGATCTTGTCCTCGCCTTCCAAATCGCCGGATGCGGCCGCTTCGCGGAGCTCGGCGGTGCGATTTCCTGACATAACCTTGCCGTCGCTGAAGGTTGCGTCGGCCGAATTGAATCCGAGGCGCTGGGCAACCGCCTCGCGGAGCCTGACGCAGGCGGCGTACACGCCTGCGGTCGAATTCGCGGCGCCGAACTGGCCCCCGGAGCCCGCGGATACGGGGAAGGCGGAATCGCCGAGTTTGACGTCGACCGCCTCGATCGGAACTCCCATCATTTCGGCGGCCGTCTGTGCGATAATGGTGTAGCTGCCGGTGCCGATGTCGGTCATATCGGTCTCGACCGTAATCCGTCCGTCGGTCCCCAGCCGTACCCGAGCGCCGGATGGTATATCCAAATGGTTGCGGAACGCGGCCGCCACGCCCATGCCGACCAGCCATTGTCCGTCGCGGACCTGGCCCGGTTTGGAACTGCGCCGCGACCAGCCGAAGCGCTCCGCCCCTTCGTTCAGGCAGCGCACGAACTGCCGCTGCGAGAAACGCCTGTCGGGTTTTTCGGGATCGACCTGCGTGTCGTTCTTGATCCGGAAGGCGACCGGATCCATGCCGAACTTCTCCGCGACCTCGTCGATGGCGATCTCGAGCGCCATCATGCCGGGCGCCTCGCCCGGGGCACGCATCGCGTTGCCTTCCGGCAAATCGAGCACGGCCAGACGCAGCTTGGTCAGGCGGTCCGAACCGGCGTAGAGCAACCGGGTCTGGCTGACCGCCGCCTCAGGACTGCCCCCGGATTGATTGCCCGAGCCGCTTTCGTGAGCGATAGCGACGATCGCTCCGTCCTGCTTGCAGCCGATCCGGATGCGTTGCCGGGTGGCCGGCCGGTGGGTCGTGTTGTTCGCGATGAGAGGTCGCTGCATGGCGACCTTTACAGGGCGCCCCGCAGCACGAGCGCCGAGCGCAGCCATCAGCGCGTCCGCGCGCAGAAAGAGCTTGCCCCCGAAACCGCCGCCAACATAGGGCGACATGAAGCGGATCTTCTCCTTTGGAATGCCCAGCGTCGCCGCCAGATCCGTACGGCCCCAATCGACCATCTGGCTTGACGTCCAAATCGTCAGCTCATCATCCTTCCATGCGGCGATCGACGCGAAAGGCTCCATCATCGCATGGCTGTAGTCGGGCGTGGTGTAGCTCGCGTCGAGCTTCACCGGCGCGGCTGAGAACGCCTGCTCGAACGATCCGATCCGATTTTCCTTCGGGGCAGGGGCACTGTTGGGATCTGTTACCAACTCCGCCGTCTCCAAACCGGCGGAGAGGTCGAAGCGGCCCTCGGAGGGAGCATAGTTCGCCCGAACGAGGCCGGCGGCGTGCCGCGCCTGCTCGAACGTTTCGGCGACGACGATCGCGATCGCCTGGTGATAGTGGTCGACCTCCGGACCTCCAAGAAGCTTCGCCGTGTTGTGCTTGCCCTTCCCGAGCTTGCCGGCGTCCTGAGCCGTCACAACGGCCAGAACGCCGGGGACAACCTTCGCTGCCGACACGTCGATACTGTTCATTCGCCCTTTACCGATCGCGGATCCGACGATGTAGCCGTACACGGGATTTGACACTTCGCGATGGTGCTCGAATGCGTAGGGTGCATGGCCGGTCGTCTTCAGGCGGCCGTCGATACGTTCGTGGGCGCGGCCGACGACCTTCATGTCATCGATCGGATTGCGGGCGGCGGGGGCGTCGAATTTCATCGGGTCAGGCCTTGGCTTGTGCGATGACGGAGGCCAGCGCGCGGGTGGCGAGCGGCAGCTTGAAGGCGTTGGCCTTGGTCGGCGTCGCGCCCTGGAAAGCGCGTGCGGTGACCGCAGCGGCCCCCTGCGGCAAAAGGGCTTCCGCCTGCTCGATCCGCCATGGCTTCGGAGCGACGCCGCCGAACGCCACGCGGCCGGTCCCATCCGGCTGGATCACGGCGGCGACCGATACCAGAGCGAAGGCGTATGAGGCGCGATCCCGGACCTTTTCGTAGAAGTGCTTGCCGCCGACGGGGGCGGGGAGAGTCACCGCGGTAATCAGTTCGCCCGGCCGCAGCGCTGTCTCGATGTGGGGAGTTTCTCCCCAAAGGCGATGGAAGTCGGCGATCGGAATCGAACGGTGCTGGCCTTCTGGGTCGACCGTCTCGATTGCCGCGTCAAGCAGGCGCAACGCGACGGGCATGTCTCCCGGGAAGTTGGCAATGCAGGAACTGCTGACGCCGATGATGCCAAGCTGTCGCGAGGCTCCGCCCAAAGCCGCGCAACCCGTCCCCGGCGTGCGCTTGTTGCAGGCCATGTTCGTGTCATAGAAATACGGGCATCGGGTCCGTTGGAGCAGATTGCCCGCCGTCGACGCCTTGTTGCGGAGTTGACCCGACGCTCCCGCGACGATTGCCCGCGCAAGGACGCCGTAGTCGCGACGGACCCGCTCGTCCGATGCAAGGGCGGTATTGGTCACCAGCGCGCCGATCCGCAGTCCGCCCTCCTTGGTCGCCTCGATCTTCTCGAGATCGAGATCCTGGATGTCAACGAGGTGTGTGGGCGTCTCCACCTGGATCTTCATCAGATCGAGAAGATTGGTGCCGCCCGCCAGAAAGCGAGCACCGGGGCGGCTGGCGACGATGCGGGCTGCCTCTATCGGATCCTTTGCGCGCTCATAGGTGAAGGGCCTCATGCCTTTCTCTCCCCTGCAACTTCGGCCATAGCGTCTGCGATGTTGGAATAGGCGCCGCAGCGGCAAATGTTGCCGCTCATCCTTTCGCGCATTTCCATGTTCGTCGGATGCGATCGTGCGTTGAGATCGGCTTGCACATGGCTCGGCACGCCGCGCTCGATCTCGTCGAGGACAGCCACCGCCGAACAGATCTGACCGGGCGTGCAATAGCCACACTGGTAGCCATCGTGTTTGATGAATGCGGCCTGCATCGGGTGAAGGCGGTCAGGGGTGCCGAGACCCTCGATCGTCGTGATGTCGTCGCCTTCGTGCTGCACCGCCAGGCTGAGGCACGAATTTATGCGCATGCCGTCGACGATCACCGTACATGCCCCGCACTGCCCGTGATCGCATCCTTTCTTCGTTCCGGTCAGGTGGAGATGCTCGCGCAAGGCATCCAACAAGCTCGTGCGAGGGTCTAGCGTCAAAAATTCGGATTTCCCGTTGACTTGAAAACGTACGGGCATCACGGCGATCGTCTCCGACTTGGCTCGAGGTTGTGCGTCAACGTTCGACGGAGAGATTGCGACGACGACCGTTGCTGCTCCGCTTGCCAAGACAACGCGGCGCGACATGGCGAGTTCTGGGAAATCCGTCATGGGTTGTTCCTTTTTTTCGCCTCGCTGGCGCGCTCGCGTGCGCGGCTCAGCTCAATTCCCATTGGAAACTACCCTTCAGCCATCGAGTTTCGTGAGGCGTTTCGCTTGCTCCTATGAGGTTGGCTCACGAATGGTCCATCAAGTCCCGGCGGGGCGGATGCACCCATAATCGTGAGTAGAATTCATCACGACAAGCAATTTGCGCCGTCTAATCAAAGCGGCGCGCCACAGTAAGAAGGGCGCGACGCCCGCCCAGGTCGCCTTGGCGTGGCTGATGGCACAGAAGCCATGGATCGTGCCGATCCCCGGGACCGGCAATATGGATCAGCTGCGGGAGAACATTGGAGCAATCGACGTTCAGTTAACGCCTGAGGACCTGCGCGAGCTGGAGATGGGCCTTGCCCGGCTGGAGCTTTCTGGCGCCGCATGGATGCGCGGCAGATGGCCTAGATTGCCAAGACTGAGGACCGGCTGGCGGGCTGCTCTTCGCAGATCAAGGTTGGATTAGCGCCTCGCCGCCCAACGTTGCGGGCGAGGTCGCCACTACATATGGGAGGTGCAGATGAGCGTTACGTATGATTTCGGAGGCCGTGTCGCGTTGGTGACCGGGGGAAACTCCGGGATGGGCTTTGCCACAGCCTGCGCGTTCGCACGCGCCGGAGCCGCAGTAGCCGTGGCGGGCATCAACAAGGAGTCCTTGGATAGAGCCGTCGCGGAGATCCGGTCGGCCGGCGGCAAGGCGATCGGGATCCACTGCGATGTCGCCGACGAGGTCCAGGTGGCCGAGATGGTCGGACGGACGGTCGCCGAGTTCGGGCGTCTCGATGCGGCGTTCAACAATGCCGGTATCCAGATTCCTGCATCCGATACCGCGGACCAGTCGGCTGAGGACTACGACAGGATCGGCGCCATCAATCAGCGCGGCGTCTGGGCGTGCATGAAGCACGAACTCCGCCAGATGCGAAAGCAAGGCAATGGCGCCATCGTCAACTGTTCCTCCATCGGAGGCGTGGTCGGGCGTGCCGGAATCGCCGCCTACCATGGCACCAAGCACGGCGTGATCGGACTGACCCGCAGCGTCGCGCTCGAATATGCGAACCGGGGCATCCGCATCAACGCCGTCTGCCCCGGTACCATCGATACGCCGATGGTGTCCGACATGCTCGAAAAGGGCATGCTCAAGATGGACGACCTGCTGCGCGATCTCCCGATGAAGCGGCTGGGTACGGGCGACGAGATCGCGGGCTCGGTGCTGTGGTTGTGCAGTTCGGGATCGAGCTTCGTAACCGGCCACGCGCTCCTCGTCGATGGCGGCTTCACCGCCCAATGACGCGCGCAAGACTCAGGGCGACGAGGACATGCGTGGCCGCATTCCGGCTGGCCGTCGGCCTGGCAAATCTTGGGTTGGGCTTCGCCAACGCATCGTCTCCCCGGCAGGCGGCGCCGTCCGGACGACTGACACCGCGGCATTCGCTTTACGCGAAATAGCGCGGATCACGCGCGATGGCGCAGCTCCTCGACGAACGTGACGAAGGCGGGAGAGGACTGGCGGCGGCTCGGGTAGTAGAGATGATAGCCGCTCCAGTACGGTGACCATCCTTCAAGCACACGCTGCAGACGACCTTTGGCGATGTGCGGCAGCGCTATTTCCTCCGGCACGTAGGCCAATCCCTGCCCGGCGAGCGCCGCGTCCAGAACATGAAAGATGTTGTTGAAGACGAGTTGGCCGTCGACGCGCACCTTGATCTCGCGACCCCTTTCCTCGAACTCCCAGACGTAGAGACCGCCCGAGGTCGGGAATCGGTAATTGATGCAGTCGTGCCCGGTGAGATCCTGTGGCCTTTTGGGCACGGCACGGTCGCCGAAATAGGACTTGGCGCCCACGACGGCGAAGCGGAAATCGGGGCCGATCCGCGCCGAGATCATGTCCTTCGCGAGCTGCTCGCCCATTCGTACACCTGCATCGTAGCGCTCCGTCACAATGTCGTTGAGACCGTTGTCGAGCAATAGCTCGACCTTGATCTCCGGATGCCGGACGAGAAATTTCCTCAGTTTCGGCCACAAGATGCTGCTGATGGCATAGTCGGGGGCGACGACCCGGATAGTCCCGGCGGGTGTGGCGCGCAGCTCGTTCAGGGCATCGATCTCGAGCTCGATCTGGTCGAAGTGCGGACCAATCCTTTCCAGCAGCCGCTCGCCCGCGTCGGTCGGCGCAACGGCGCGCGTCGTGCGTGTGAGCAGCCGAACGCCAAGCCTCGCCTCGAGCTGACGAATGGTGTGGCTCAAAGCGGACTGGCTAATGCCGAACCGGGCGGCTGCCTTCGTGAAGCTGCGCTCTCGGGCGACGGCCAGAAATGCAAGGAGATCGTTAATGTTCTGGCGGGACAATCATGAATGCCTTTCATATCTGAATAGACATTATACAGGTCTTGACCGCATCATAAAAGGATCTTGGCGAGCGCCTGGCGCTCGAATACTTGTGGTCGGCGCAGGTTGCGCAGATCGCCGTAGGGCCGCTGCATCTTATCCAACGCGGTCCTGGCACGCTCAGCATCTTGAGCAATCAGCCATCCGTCTGGGTGAGTCCGAATTCCCCCTCTTACTTCCTGCCCAGGAAATTGCGTCCCGCAGTTGAGCGGCGTAGCTCCGATCCGACTAAAGCAATTGTCCACGTCGTTAGTCGGTGAACCGGATATTGTTATCGACGACGACTTCTTTCCATCGCGCCGCCTCGCTGGCCAGGAATTGATTGAGATCGTCACCGGTGCGGATATCAGTTTGAAACGACAGGGGTTGGAAACGGTCCCTGAAGCTCTGCGACTGGACAGCTTTCCGGATCGCTTCCGCGAGGCGCGACACAACGGCCGGCGGGGTGCCTGCCGGAGCAGCATAGCTGTACCAGAGTTGCGAGTTGATATCTGGAAAGCCGAGCTCGCGCATAGTCGGAACGTCAGGCAGGTTGTTCGTCCTTTCGCTGGAGGTCACGGCAAGAACGCGGAGCAGCCCTTCTCCGCGCAGGTTCGCCGCCTCGCGAGCCGATGGAAACATCATTTGCGTGTAGCCTCCGACCAGCGACTGCATGCCCTCCGGATTGTTCTTGTAGGTGACGTGGAGGCCGTGCCCTCCGATGGCTTTCAGGAAACGAATAGCCGTTAGGTGAGCCATCGTTCCCGCGCCAGCGCTTGCATAAGCAATACCGTCAGACTTCGTGGCGATCGCTTTGACGTCTTCGATCGTCGCGATTTTCGAGGCCGCGGGAACCACGAGCGCCATGGGATATCCACCGATCTTGATGATCGGCGTGAAACTCTTCAGGCTGTATTTCAGGCTCTCGCGCAGGACTGTTTGAACCAGGGCCGCTGAGTGCAGGCACAACAGGGTGTAGCCGTCCGGTGCGGCCAGTGAGACAGCCATGGCGCCGATGGTGGTTGCGGCGCCGCCCCTGTTTTCGACGATGAGTGGCCGCCCCAGGTCGGACGCGATGGCTTCGGAGATAAATCGGCTCAGCGTATCGTCGTCACCACCAGGAGGATTCGCGACGACGATCCTAACGACGCGATTGGGGTAGGCCGATTGAGCATATACGGTTGAGCCATAAGCCAATCCTCCCAGGCCGCACGCCGTCCCACCCAGCACAAAAATCCTGCGCGATATCACCGGATTCCCTCCTCAATTGGACGCCATTTGGGAAGCGCCTCGTCTGTTGTCATTCCGATACACCAACTGACCGAGGACCGCAGCCTGCGAGCCGGATTGGATATAGCAGCGCGCTATATCCGCTCGACCCATTGGCTCCATTAACTGTGGTTTTCATCCAGAGCATCGCCCATTGATGGGTGTTGAACGGGTCCGCCTGAAATCCGGTCGAGGCCGCAACTTGCGGCGACCGGAACGAGACCACGACAAGAGAGGACGAGATGCTCAATACAAACCTTGTACGAGGGCTATTTATGACGGCTATAGCCCTCTTCTTTGCCGTGAGCGCGCTGCGCTATACGATTGGGGATCTGGGCCGCTCCGGCCCGGGAATGTTTCCTCTGATCGTGAGTGGACTTTTGTTAGTCCTGGCCGTGATTTCGATCGTTCAATCTCACGTCACCGACCCCGTGCCCTTGTATTTCGACATGAAGAATATCGGGCTGATCCTGGCGGGCCTGGTTCTGTTTGTCGCGGCTTCTCGGTTCTTGAATATGCTTGTTGGGATAGTCCTCATGATCTTTGTCGTGGGGCTGGCCGCGCGGACCTACTCCTGGAAGCGCAATCTTCAGATCTCGATTGGACTGACTGCGGTGGCCCTGATTTTCGAAAGAGTCCTCGGGCTCAATCTGCGGCTCGTCTAATGGATATTCTTCAGAATCTCGCATTCGGATTTGAGCATGCGCTCACGCCGGCCAATCTGCTCTACTGCGCGATCGGATGTGTGGTCGGAACCCTGGTCGGCCTGCTTCCGGGGCTCGGTCCCCTCGCCACGATCAGCCTACTTTTGCCGCTGACCTATTCGATTCCGACAGGTGGCGCGCTGATCATGCTGGCCGGCATCTACTATGGCGCGCAGTACGGCGACAGCGTCAGCGCGATCACTATGAAGATCCCGCATGCGAGCAGCATCGTGGCCTGCATCGACGGCTACCAGATGACGCTCAAGGGCAAGACCGGCTTAGCGCTCTTTACTGCGGGTGTATCAAGTTTCATCGGAGGCACGGTGGCGCTTGTTGTGCTGGCCTGTTTGGCGCCGACCTTAGGACAGGTGGCTTTCCTCTTCGGACCCGCCGACTATTGCGCCTTGATGCTGCTAGGCTTCTTCTGCGTCAGTTTCGTTACCACCGACAGCCTCCTGAACGGCCTGATGATGTGCATGCTTGGCGTGCTGTTCGGGCAAGTCGGCACCGATCTTGAGACCGGCGTTCAGCGCTTCACCTTCGACCTGCCCGCACTCTATGACGGCGTCAGTGTCGTTAGCATCGCGCTCGGGTGTTTCGGCATCGCTGAGATCACCAAGAATCTGGATGCGCGAGACGAGCGCACGCCGTTCAACGGCAAAATCCACCTGATTCCGACTTGGGCCGAATTCAAGAGGATTATTCCCAGCGCGCTGCGCGGCAGTGTGATAGGCTCAGTACTGGGCATCCTGCCGGGGGGCGGCCCGGTCATCGCCCAGTTCGTTGCTTACGGCCTCGACAAGAAGGTGAGCAAGTACGGTCACGAGATCGGCTCGGGCGCGATCGAGGGGGTTGCAGGCCAGGCTGCGGCCGACGAGGCGGCAGCTCGAACCAGCTTCATTCCGCTGATGAGCATCGGGATCCCCGAGAATGCAGTCATGGCCTTGATGATGGCTGCCTTCATCATCAAGGGAATCCAGCCTGGGCCAAACATGATCGCGAAGCACCCAGATCTCTTCTGGGGGCTCGTGGCGAGCATGTGGGTCGGAAATTGCTTTCTCCTCATTCTCAATGTGCCGCTGGTGCGGCTCTGGCTATCCGTCTTCAAAATTCCTTACAACGTCCTCGTTCCGTCAATTCTGTTTTTCTGTTGCATCGGGACGTTCAGCGTCAACAACAACCTTGACGATATCCTCATCACGGCGGTTTTCGGCCTCATCGGCTGCATTCTGATGCGGCTCAAGCTGGATCCGGCGCCGTTGATGCTGGGTTTCGTTCTTGGCCCCATGTTGGAGGAAAATTTCCGACGAGCGATGGTCATCAGCCGCGGGAGCTTCGCGACCTTCGTCCAGCAGCCCATCTCTGCATCGCTTCTGGGAATTATTGCCATCGTGGTCGCGATCAACGTCGTCCTTTCGTTCCGAGGCAAGCGCCTCCTTCCGAACGTGCACGCGGAAGGTCCTACGGAGGCAACGACGTGACGTTCGGATGCCGTCAGATTGAAGCGCCATGCTCTGGCTGAATAGGATGATTTGGAGGTCCGGAGAATGAGAATTTGCGTATACGGAGCAGGCGCGGTTGGCGGACATCTCGCAGGCAGGCTCGCGAAAAGCGGCGCAGACGTGTCTCTCATCGCCCGGGGCGCGCATCTTGCTGCCATTGAGAAGGATGGACTCCGCGTGGAAACGCGAGAGGGCGTCCTTCACAGTTGGCCGAAGGCAACCGACGACCCCAAGAGACTTGGACCGCAGGACGTTGTGATCGTGGCCCTCAAGGCGCCGTCGCTGCCGCAAGCAGCAGAAGGCATCGGTACGTTGCTGCGTGACGATACACTTGTGCTTTTCGCCATGAACGGGATTCCCTGGTGGTATTTCCACGCCAACGGAGGTGCGCTCGACGGCACGAAATTGCCGCGCATCGATGTTGACGGCATCCTCTGGCGAACCGTTCGACCCGAACGGGCAATTGGGACCGTCGCCTACACAGCATGTACTGTGACGGCCCCCGGCGTGATCCACGCGGAGAATCCCAGAAATCGCCTGATCCTGGGACGTCCCGACGGCAAAGCCGATCCACACCTTCAATCCCTGGCCGATGCGATGCTCGCCAGCGGCCTTGAGGCCGAGGTGACGCCGAAGATTCGAGATGCGATCTGGACAAAGCTGCTCATGAACCTCACGGGAGGGGCACTCGCGATCCTGACCGGTTTTGCGATGAAAGAGGCTTTCTCGGATCCTGCGGTAGCGGCGGCCGCCGCAGCGATGGCACGTGAAGGTGCTGCTATCGCGAAAGCTCTCGGTTGCGATCCAGGGGATCCGGAGGGCGGTCTGGCTCGACTATCCGTATCGACACACAAACAAAGCATTCTGCAGGACCTGGAGCGCGGTCGACCGATGGAAGTCGATGCCATGCTGCGGGTCCCGCTCGACCTGGCTCGTCTGGCCAAGGTCTCGACGCCGACCTTGGACCTGATCATCGGCCTCGCCGCGCAGCGCGCGCGATCGGCCGGCCTCTATGCAGGCCAGAACTGACACCCACCGCATCTGAACAGCCGCTGCCATTGATTCTCGGCATGAGAGCCGCGGGCCCGCAGAGCACGGCAAGTTCTCCTCGATACGCAACCCAGCAAGGAATTAACCCAAGCAACGAGTTAACCTATGAGTCGACACCGGGATTGCGGTCATCGCTGGAGATGGGATCGGAAAAGAGGTCGTGCCCGAAGTCGTGGCGAAAATGTTGATCCGGGGCACTGCCGCGATAGTTCTAGATGCTGGTTCGCTGATAGTCGAAGATTGCCTTTTTCCAGCGATGGATCGTGTACGAACTGAAAATGCCGTTGATGAAGAAAGGGTCGCTCTCGATAAAATCGATCGCTTCTTGCTTGATGTCGGTATCCAGAATGACGAGCCCGCCCGTGTAATTGTCGCCATTGTCGGAGAAGAGACCCCCACTGGCGATAATCCGGTGTGCATTGTTGATGATGTGATCCAGGTGTATGGGCCGGAAAGTCTTCCTGACTTCCGAGGTCCCTTCATTCTGAAACCATGTGATGACGTAAGGCATGTCCTGCGTCTTTCCGGGCGCGTTCTTGTAAGCCGGCCCGATCTCCTGGTCGGCCAGTTCGGCTAGTCTGCTTCAGGAAATACGAGGGCTCAACCCACCTTCGCGCGGCTCGGACAGGCATACATGCGCGGGTTATAGGATGGCGCTATATGGACTTGTCGCCACGATCTTGATCTTGCGGCGGGACAGTGCCCTAGTCAGCCGAGGAAAGATCGAAATGACGTCCTGCGGCAGAAGCGTGAAGAACGGCGGTATTTTCTACAGAAGATAATCTGCCGGACGCTGAGCGGATGCCACTACTCGGGAGGAGTGCCCTGATGAGGAATGGATTGACGCGGCGTCAAGCCCTGGCTGGCGCAATGGCGCTTTGCGCAGCCTCGACCTCCGCGCGAGCGGCCCTGATCGAAAGGCCGGTTCGCTGGATCGTTGGCTATCCGCCCGGTGGATCCACGGATGCGCTCGCCCGCCTGCTGAGCCCTTCGCTGGCAGCCAGCCTCGGTCAGACGGTGATCGTCGACAACCGGCCGGGAGCAGGCAGCGCCATCGCAGCGACGGCCCTGGCGGGCGCCGCGCCTGATGGCTCGACCATCATGGGAGCCGATAACGGCACTCTCATCTACAATCCGGTACTCTACAACGATCTCAAATATGATCCCGACAGGGACTTCCGCCCCGTCGGGCTCTATGCCGGCATCAACCTGTTGCTGGCCGTGCCGGCGAATTCACCGATCCGTTCGGGGGCGGAGTATTTGGAGAAGGCCAGGACTGCCAAAGACCCGGTCATCTATGCGAGCCCGGGCATCGGCAGCCCGCTTCATCTTGCGATGGAGCGGTTGGCCCGGGACGCGAATGTGCGCCTCACTCATGTCCCCTATCGCGGAATGGCACCTGCGCTGACTGATGTTCTCGCCGGCGTCGTGCCGAGCATCATCATCGATTACACGACCGCCGCGGAAGCCATCAAAGGCGGACTCATTCGTGCCCTGGGCACGCTCTCCCAGTCGCGCCTCCCGGCGCTTCCGGACGTGCCGACTATGGCAGAGCAGGGCCTGCCGGGCTTCAGCGCGGGGGCATGGCAAGGTGTGATCGTTCCGCGCAAAACGCCCGATGCAACCGTGAAAATCTTGGCAGACGGTCTCGCGCGCGCCATGTCGGACCCCCAGGTCAAGAAGCGATACGAGGACCTCGGGCTGGACATGCCCGCAAGTGACACTGAAACCTTCGCGAAGCGCTGGCAGGAGGACAAGGCCATCTGGCAACCGCTCATTCGCAGTCTCGACATCAAGCTCGGCTGACGGGGGAGATCATGGGACGTCTGGAAGGCAAGGCAGTACTGGTGACCGGCGCGGGCAGCGGAATAGGCGCTGCCTGCGTGCGGCGGCTGATCGGAGAGGGGGCGCTGATTGCGGCCGTCGACCTGCGCCAGGATGCCGTGGACGATGTTTTGGCGGAATTCAACATCGGCGACCGTGCTTTCAGCGCGACGCTCGACGTCGCCGATCGGGAACAGGTTGGAGCGTTCTTCGCGGCCGCTCAGCAACGCTTCGGCAGGCTTCACGGTCTGATCAATTGCGCCGGCATCCGCGGGGTCGGCAGCGTTCTCGACGTCGAGACGGAGGGCTGGCAGCAGGTCATGGCCGTCAATGTCGACGGCACCGTGAACATGTGCCAGGCCTTCGCGCGTCTCGCCATTGAAGACGTCTATGAGGGCGAGAAGGCGTCGCGGTCGATCGTCAACATCTCGTCGGGGGCCGGGCTGATGGGTGTCCCCAACCGGCTGAGCTATGTCGCCTCGAAATTCGCCGTGTCCGGCATCACGCGAACGATGTGCGCTGAACTGGGCAAGTACAAGATCCGGGTCAACGCCGTCGCTCCGGGCATGACGCGGACGCCTTTCACCGATTACATGTTCCAGGATCCCGAGAACGTGAGGCGCATCCGCGCCGCACATCCGATCGGCCGCGAAGCCGATCCAGACGAGATCGCGGCGGCGATCGTGTTCCTACTCTGCGACGATGCCAGCTTCATTACCGGTGCGGTGATCCCTGTCGACGGCGGCAGCACCGCCTGCATCCCTTCCCACTAGTTCTACTGAGTCAGAAAGTCGCGTTACGAAGGAAGCTGGGACTCAGTTAAGCAAGGGGATTCAGGTCGGCATGGAGGCAGTCATGAGTCACCGGGCGTCTGGAAGCAGTGAATCGCAATTTGCGTCGTATGTCGAGGGGCTTGCGAGCGTGATCGGGCACCAAGACCGCAAGCAGCCACTGCGCGACTATTGCGCCGGGCTGATGCTGGGTTGCGAGCGCAAGAGCGTCGAACCAATCGCAGCCTTGACGGCACCGGCTCGGGTGGCCGCCCAGCACCAATCGCTTCTGCATTTTGTCGGAGAAGGGCGCTGGTCGGACGAGCGGGTTTTGACCAAGGTCCGCGAGCTGGTCTTGCCTGAGATCGAGCGTCACGGCCCGATTGAAGCATGGATTATCGACGATACCGGGCTGCCCAAGAAGGGGCAGCACTCGGTGGGTGTTGCGCGGCAGTATTGTGGTCAGCTTGGCAAGGAGGACAACTGCCAGGTTGCGGTATCGCTGTCGATTGCCAATGAGCATGCGAGCCTGCCGGTGGCGTACCGGCTGTATCTGCCGCAGGAGTGGACGAACGACAGCGATCGGCTGCGCAAGGCGGGCGTTCCTGAAGATATTGGCTTCAAAACCAAGCATGAGATCGCGCTTGAGCAGCTACGCTGGGCCTGCGCGGCCGGACTGCCACGCGGCGTGGTGTTGATGGACGCCGGCTACGGCAACAACAGCGATTTGCGCGCTGACATTACAGCGTTGCAATTGACGTACGTCGCCGGCATCCAATCGAACACTACGGTATGGGCACCGGGCACAGGGCCGCTGCCGGCGAAGAAGAGGTCGGGCCGCGGACGTCCACCCAATCGGCTGAGGCGCGACGCCAGGCATTGGCCGGTCTCGGTTAAAGAGCTTGCGCTCGGCCTGCCCAGGCGCGCCTGGCGCACGATCGAATGGCGAGAAGGTTCGGCGCAGACGCTGTCCTCGCGCTTTGCGCGGGTGCGCGTGCGTGTCGCGCGGCGTGATGAGCGGCACCATCAGGTGCGCCCGGAAGAATGGCTGTTGATCGAGTGGCCCAAGGGTGAGAGCGAGCCGACCAAATACTTCTTGTCGACACTTCCCGAAGACATCACCTTCAACCGTCTGGTCTACTTCACCAAGTTGCGTTGGCGCATCGAGCGCGACTACCTGGAACTCAAACAGGAAGTCGGGCTTGGACATTTTGAAGGTCGCGGGTGGCGTGGCTTCCACCATCACGCAACGCTCTGCATCGCGGCTTACGGATTCCTGGTCTCCGAGAGGGAGACGATTCCCCCCTCAGCAACGCACGCCGCCACGATCCTCCCGCAACTTGCCGTTCCCGACGGCTACCGACCCAGGGGAGCTGCCGTTGCGGCCTGAACGTCATATCCCGAACTCGATCGCAACCATGCGCATCCGCTTGGCCAATGCCATCGCTAGAATCTTGCCGAGATGCCCGTGTTGCGGACAAAGCAAAGTGCGATCGCAACAACAATTTATGACGCAGTAGAACTAGGACATCGATCAGCCTAGATCGGCGCAAGCGCGGCAGCCTCTTCCTGGAAGCCGAACATCGCCTTCGCCTCGAGATATTCCTCAAGGCCGAAAATGCCCATTTCCCGCCCGTTGCCCGACTGCTTGTAGCCGCCCATGGGGGCCGCCACGCTGCCCGCTGCGCCGTTGAAGAAGATGCGTCCGGCCCGCAATCTGCGACTGACGGCCAGCCCCTTCTTGCGGTCGGAAGAGAACACGTAGCCACCGAGCCCATAGGGCGTTCCATTGGCGATGGCGACGGCTTCTTCTTCGTCGTCGTAGGGAAGGACGGCGAGCACGGGGCCGAAGATCTCTTCCCGCGCGATCGTCATGGTCGGTGTCACCTCCGCGAATACAGTCGGCTTGACGAAATACCCTCGTTCTAGACCTTCCGGCCGTCCGGGGCCGCCGCAGACGAGCCGTGCTCCTTCGTCGATACCGGTCCGGATGTAATGCTGGATCCGCTCGAACTGCATGCGATTGACAACCGGCCCTATCGTCGTATCCGGGTTGCGCGGATCACCAATACTGACCTTGGCCGCCTCGCGCGCCAGATGGCCGGCGATCTCGTCCATCTGGCTGCGATGCACCAAAATCCGGCTCGGCGCGTGGCAGGACTGTCCGGCGTTGAAAAAACCGCGCGCGATATTCCAACGCGCTGCAGCTTCGAGATCGGCGTCTTGCAGCACCACATTCGCCGATTTTCCGCCGAGCTCCTGCGCGACGCGCTTGACCGTACCCGCGGCGGCGGCGGCCACGAGAATGCCTGCCCGGGTCGAGCCGGTAAACGAGATCATGTCGACCTCGGGATGGCGACACAACGCTTCTCCGACCTTGGGGCCGTCGCCGTTCACCAGGTTGAACACGCCTTTTGGAACGCCCGCGGCATCAAGGATCTCGGCAAGGATGATCGCGCTCAGGGGCGAATACTCGCTGGGCTTGAAGACGATGGTGCAACCGGCGGCAAGTGCGTAAGCGATCTTCGTGACCGGAGTCTGGACCGGCCAATTCCATGGCGAGATCAGAGCGCAGACGCCGATCGCTTCTTTCCGGATGATCGATCCTCCGATGCGCCGTTCAAACGGGTACTCCCGAAGGACTCTGGCAGCTTCGTTCCAATGCTCGACCGGGCCCAGCGTTTGGACCGTCGCGCTTTTCGGCGAGCCCATTTCTCGTGCGATCACGTCGGCGAGATCGGACTGGCGCGCGGCGTAAGCCCGTTGGATGCGATCGAACATCGCGATCCGCTCTGCGACAGAGGAAACGCTGAATTCCGCGAAAGCTCCGCGGGCGGCCGCCACCGCGCGATCCACATCGGTCGCAGTCCCCATGCTGACCGTCGCGAACGCCGTCTCGGTCCTTGGATCAATCAATTGGGCCGTCTGAAAACTCGCGGGATCGGTCCACTCGCCGCCGATGTAGAATTTCCGATACTGTTCCATGTGCGGCTTTGCCCTTGCTCCCGTGAGACTCTGTGACGTCGAGCGCTCAGTTGCTGTGAGTGAGGCCGCCGTCCGCGGCGATCGTCTGTCCCGTGATGAAGCCTGCGGCCGGCGTGGACAGGAACATGATGAGGCCCACCAGGTCCTCCGGCACCTGGCCGCGCGGAAGACATTGCTCGCCGAGCACCCTCTGCCGAAAATCCGGGCTAGGATTATGCTTCCGGTCCACTTCCGTTGCCGTCGCGCCCGGGCGAATACAATTGACGGTGATCCCGAACGGGCCGAGTTCGCGGGCCAGGGAATTGGTCATGCCGATGATCGCCGACTTCGATGTGACGTAGTGAAGATAGTTGGCGACACCGCGCGGCACGGCATCGGAGGATATGTTGACGATCCGGCCCCACCCGGCCTGGCGCATCGCCGGCGCGACCGCGCAGGCGCAAAGATAGGACCCGGTGATATTCACGCGCAGGACCCGTTCCCATTCGTCGAACGGGATTTGATCGAACGGGACCTTGTTGAGTGTCGCGAAAATCGCTGCATTGTTGATCAGCACATCGATGCACCCGTAGCTCTCGCTGATCGTTTGCGCCACATTATTCACGGAAACGCGGTCTGCCACGTCCACATGGACGGCTTTGGCCCTTCCCCCCGCGGCCTCGATCTCCCGCTGGACGGCTTCGGCTTTGGCCGTGTTGAGATCCGCCACCACTGCGACAGCTCCAGCGGCAGCGAACTGTCGCGCAAGTTCACGCCCGATACCTTGGCCAGCACCAGTGACGAGAACGACACGATTCTCGACGCTGAAGTCTCGGGCATGAGCCGGAACCCCGGAATCGGCCGGGGCGTGAATGGAGGTCTTGGCATCCATATTCAAACTCTCTTGTTGCAGTTGGGAAACCGGCGCACGCTCCGCCACGCCGGAGTTCAAAGTCGGCCTAGGCGAACTGCCTTCGGTTCTGGGTCGCTGCGCCGATGAGGAAAGAAAGATCGTTTCCGGTCGACACGTAGCGAGCACCATGCGCGACAAACTCCTTGATCAGATCCGGGCGCGAGCCAAGCCCGCCCACACCGAGAACCTTGCGATGGGCTCGACACGCGTTGAGACAGCGCTCGTAGGCCTCGCGGACGAGGGGGTGATCGATCTGCCCTGGCACACCGAGCGCACTGCAGAGATCGTTGGTCCCCACGAGCAGGATGTCCACGCCGTCAACGGCGGCAATCTCCTCGACGGCGGCCAGCCCCTCCGGGGACTCGATCATCCCGATGATCATCGTCGCATCGTTCAGCTGCCGGCTACTCTCCGCAGCCGGCAGCGCACGGAAATGCAGCTGGGGCAGGAGACCGGCCAGCGATCTGTTTCCGGCGGGTGGATACTTGACGGCACGCACGATGGATCGTGCATCTTCGGCCGAACCGAGATGCGGCGCGATGATGCCGAGCGCGCCGCAGTCGAGCACACGGGCAATGAAAGCGGGATCGGTGTTTGGCACGCGGACGAACGGAGCGATCTCCAGGCCGATACAGGCGATGCAGATCTGGCCCACCGTGTCGAGCGAGAAGCCATTGTGCTCCAGATCGATATAGACCGTGTCGAAGCCGGCCGTACGTGCGATGCTGGCGACCTCAATGCTCCGGACCAAACGAACGGTCATGGAATAGACGGTCTGGTCTCTCGTCAGCTTCTCCCTGACGTTGTTGCGAAGCCGATCCGTTTCTGAAGCCATTTTCGGTACCGTCGCGAGAAGACGTTATCGCTCGTGGACAGGAGCGAGGAGCCAAGCCAGGGCGCTACAAACTATACGCGACTGAAATATACATGGCCTGCCGAGAGCTCTAGGACATACTTCAACGAAGCAGGCGCAACATATAGCGCGAAGTTATACCGCGGGAGTGGCGAGGCTTTCGTGAGGGCACGCGAAGAGCTAACTGTCATTCGATGCCGGAGCTTCAAGTCCGGTGTACAAAAATCGCAGCGGTATTGAGAGGTGACTATGCGGGTGTCACAATCTTCGAGCACAGACGCCGATCTCGTCGGAACCATGCGCGAGGGAGTCCTCGCCCAGAAGCATTTGCTGATCGGCGAGGAGGGCTCTCCGATTAACTACGATCTGAACATCGGGCGCGCTGGAGGCGGCGGCTGGCGCGCGCCGCGTCACCGCCACAACTTCGATCAGATCCGCTTTGTCCTCAAAGGAAACTATCCCTACGGTGACAACAAAGTCCTGCCCGAGGGATGGGTCGCCTACTTCCCGGAGAGCGTCTACTACGGCCCGCAGGATCGTCCCGAAGGGCTGGAGACCATGGTTCTGCAAGTCGGTGGTGCGAGCGGCCAGGGCTATCTCAGCGTCGCGCAGCGAGAGGCCGCGAACGCAGCGCTGAACAAGAAGGGACACTTCAAGGGCGGTCTCTTCGTCTACACCGACGAGAAGGGAGAACAGAAGACTCAGGACGGTTCGGCGGCATGCTTCGAACATGCGACCGGTCGGAAGCTCGAGTTCGCGCCGGCGCGTTACGAAGACGTCGTCGTCATGAATCCATCGGCCTATGCCTGGATTCCGCAGGGGGCAAAGGGTGTGGAAGTCAAGTGGCTCGGGTCCTTCACCGAGCGAAATGCAAGGATTGGCTTCCTTCGGCTTGCAGCCGGTGCCGTCTACGGTGGCGGGGAGCATCCCTCAATTGAGGTGCTGTACCTGAGCAAAGGGAAAATCTCCGTCGATGGCCAGAAGTACGGACCGCAATCCGCGCTCGAATTCCTGCCCAAGGAGGGCCCCGTGCCGATCACGGCAATCGAGCCGACCGAGTTCCTCTGCATGGTGCTGCATCAGTTCTGAAGTTGCGGCTCAGGATGTCGGCGCGCCGCCCGTTCGCCCCTCGGAACGTCCAAGTCGTGCAGCGGCTCTTTCGGCTGCTTGCGTGCCGACAGCGCAAGACGACGACCGCTCGGCGAGCGCACCCGCTCGCCGGCGCAACGTTCAAGCGTGATCACGCAAGGTTGGAAAACGACCACGTGTGCGCCCCCTGGGAAACGAAGGGAGGTCATTTTGAAACACGGCACCGAGGGCTTGGCCACGGGAATCTGCGGCGTGTCTGCAATTCTCACTCAAGCGGGGGAGGGGTGGCTATGCCCACGCCAGTGAATGCCGGGGCACGGCTTGATCGCCTTCCAGCCGGATCGTTCCATCGCCGGGTTCTGTGGCTGGTCGGCATGGGCATGTTTTTCGACTCGTTCGACAACACGTTGTCGGGATCGGTCCTGGCAGCGCTGCTCGACAGCAAATGGTCGACGCTCGAGCAGAATTCCCTCTTCATGTCTGCCACGTTCATCGGCCTGACGCTCGGTGCCGCGGCTGCAGGCTGGCTTAGCGATCGCTTCGGGCGGCGCTTTGCCTATCAGTTCAACCTTGCGATCTTCGGGAGCATGGCGCTGCTCTCGACCCTGGCGCCCTCCATGCCCTGGCTGATCGCGATCCGCGCGGTCATGGGCCTCGGAATGGGCGCCGAGTATGTCATGTGCTACGGCCTCATCATCGAGTTCGTGCCTCCGGAGAAGCGGGGCAGATATCTCGGGTATCTCGCCGTGTTTGCGGGGGCTGGCGTCTTCGCCACCTCGTCGATCGGTGCGCTGATTATCCCGTGGCTCGGCTGGCGGACAATGTTCCTGATCGGTGGTTGCGGCACGATCTGGGTCTGGTGGCTCCGTCGACATCTCCCTGAGTCGCCTCGCTGGCTCGAAAAGGTAGGTCGGACTGCGGAAGCCGAGGAGGTCATGCAACGCATCGAGCAGGAAGCTGCTGCTGCCGGTCCACTGCCTCCGTTCACTGCGGTTCCCTCTTCGCCGCCGCGTTGGGTCCCCATTACCGTTCTCTTCTCCCGCCCGGTGATCCGGCGCACTCTGCTGGCGCTTGTGGTCAACGTCAGTTGCCTGTTCGGGTCCTATACTCTCACGGGATGGATGCCGACCTTCTTCGTGCGTCAGGGCATGAGCGTCACGCGTTCGCTGGCTTTCACAGCCGCGATGATGGCCGGTTGGCTGATCGGCCCGCTGCTCTGTGTCGTGCTCGCCGATCGGGTCGGCCGGCGCTGGGGACTCGTCGCGTTCGGCGTGATCTGCGCAGCCTTCGGCGCGACTTATCCGTTTCTGACCGAGCCGACCTGGATCATCGTCTGTGGAATGATGCTGGTCGCTTCCGTCTCGGTGTTCCTGACCCTTGGTCTCGGCGGCACTCCCGAGCTGTTTCCGACCGAGTATCGCTTCCGCGGCGGCGGCCTCGCGCAGACGGTCGGCCGCGCCGGCCTGATCATCTCCCCGTTTGTCGTACTGACCTTGTTCAATAATTACGGCATCAACGGCGTGATCGGCGCAATTTCGGGGATGTATCTCGCCGTAGCCCTGCTCATGGCGGTGGCCGGCATCGAGACGAACCAGAAATCTCTCGAAGCGATCGAGCCCGAGGCGGCGGCCGCCCCCGAGGTGGCGCTTACGCCGGTGCGGCAACCGTAGCCCACGCGGGCTGTGAAAGTGAAGGCGTTCCAGTCGCCATTTGCGATTGCGGCTCAAGCGCCCGAGATAGACAAGGACAATCTGATGCGCGGCATCGTTTTTCGTGGCGACTGTACCCTTGAGCTCACAACAGTCCTGGATCCTACGCCGGGACCGGGCGAAGTCGTGGTCGAGATCAAGGCGTCTGGAATGTGCGGCAGCGACCTGCATTTCTATCGGCGAAAACCTCACCTTCTGCCGGAAAGCCCCATCATCGCAGGCCACGAGCCATGCGGCATCGTTGCAGCCGTCGGGCCGGGCGTGACGAGTCCGCATGCGCACATTGGCGCCAGGGTTATGGTTCACCACTATCATGGATGCACCGATTGCGAGCATTGCCGGTCGGGATGGCCGCAAATGTGCCAGTCAGTGCCCGTGACGATCTACGGAACGGATCAGCACGGCGCTCATGCCCCCTACATGAAGGTGTCGGCCGATACTTTGGTGCCGCTCGACGAGCGCCTGAGCTTTGCAGCCGGCGCCGCAATCTCATGCGGCACGGGCACCGCTTGGGGGGCGTTCGAGCGCATGGGGCTGACGGGCCGCGACACGATCGCGATCTTCGGCCAGGGCCCTGTGGGTCTCTCAGCAACGCTCCTCGCCAAGGCGCAGGGCGCGCGTGTGATCGCGCTCGACATCGACGGTAATCGGCTCGCCGTCGCGAAGGCGTTCGGTGCCGACTTCGTCGTGAACTCCCGGGAGGGAGATGTCCCCGATGCGATTCGAAGTCTCACCAACGGCCTTGGCGCGACCATGGCGCTGGAGACGGCAGGCGCTGCTGCCGCGGGGCAGGACGCGTTGCGCTGCGTTCGCCCCTGGGGCACGGTCGGTCTCGTCGGGCTGGGCGCCGATATCCAATTCTCACTCGCCCAGATGCTCCGCAAGCAGCTTCGTATCCTCACGTCATGGACGATGTCGATCCAGGCCCAACGCGCCTGCGCGGAGTTCGTCATCGAGCGTGGGATCGATCTCGACAGGCTTTTCACGGATCAGTGGACGCTCGATCAGGCGGAGGAAGCCTATCGAAGTTTTAACCGTCAGAGCGGCGGCAAGGGCGTGTTCCTGATGTAGCCGCAGAACAAGGGCGCAGGCGGCGGGCTCGCGCGGCGCGTCGAGCGGCGTGAGGCGACGCGACCGAAGCGCGCACGAAGATCTTCCATGAAGGACAGTCGATGAACCAGCACATACCGCTTTCACCGCTTTGCGACGCGGCGCGGCAGTTCCTGTCGCGCGGGCGATACGTGCACACGGGCGTGATGTGGGTGAACTGTTATGGCCTGAATGATCCGCTCGTCGGCTTCGGCGGAACCAAGCAGAGCGGGTACGCCGCCAAAGGCGGCCGTGTCCATCTGGATACGTATCCCAACTCCAAGAACGTCTACATCAATGCCTGAAGAGGACGCGCGGAGTTCTGCGACGCCTCCGAAGGACTCAGGACTGTCGAAGGAAACACATCAGATGCTCGAGAAAACGGCGAAGCTTCAGTTGAACGACCCCGATCTGCTGCGCAGCCAGAACTATATCGACGGCGAATGGGTCGCAGCCGACAGCGGTACGGTGGTGGAAGTCCGCAATCCGTCGACGGGAACACTCGTGGGGACGGTCCCTGCCATGGGGCGTGCCGAGACTGGCCGGGCCATCGAGGCGGCGCGGACGGCGTTCCCGAAGTGGCGTGCGATGGTGGCAAAGGAGCGGGGCGCAATCATCCGCAGGATGGCTGATCTGATGCTCGCGAACGCGGACGATCTGGCGGTCATCATGACGGCCGAGCAGGGGAAGCCGCTGGCCGAGTCGAAGGGAGAGATCGCCTATGCCGCCGGATTCCTGGAGTGGTTTGCGGAAGAAGGGCGGCGTGTCTATGGGGAGACGATCCCGGCACACGTCCCGGGCAGGCGGGTCGTAGTGACCAAGGAGCCGATCGGCGTATTCGCAGCGATCACGCCCTGGAACTTCCCCGCTGCCATGATCACGCGCAAGGCCGGTCCGGGATGGGCCGCGGGCTGCACGGGCGTCATCCGGCCTGCGAGCCAAACGCCGTACTCCGCACTGGCTCTGGCGGTGCTTGCAGAGCGAAGCGGTATGCCGCGGGGCGTGTGCAACGTCATCACCGGGCCGTCGAGCACAACCGGCAGAGAGCTCACGGAAAACCCCACTGTGCGCAAGCTCTCCTTTACAGGCTCGACCGAGGTCGGCCGCACGCTGCTGGAACAATGCGCCAAGACGATCAAGAAGACTTCGATGGAGCTCGGCGGCAATGCGCCATTCATCGTGTTCGACGACGCCGATCTCGACGAAGCAGTCAAGGGCGTCATAGCGTCGAAATTTCGCAATACCGGCCAAACCTGTGTCTGTGCCAACCGGATTTTGGTTCAGGACGGCGTCTACGACGCATTCGCCGCTAGACTGAAAGCGGCCGTAGAGGATCTTGTCGTGGGCGACGGGATGGAGCCCGGTGTGAGCCAGGGCCCCATGATCAACCGCGAGGCGGTCACCAAAGTCGAGGAACACATCACCGATGCTCTCGCCAAGGGCGCCACGATCGTGACGGGCGGGAAGCGGCATGCGCGAGGCGGCAACTTCTACCAGCCGACCGTACTGGCCCACGTGCCGAATGATGCCCTGATCTTCCGCGAGGAGACCTTTGGGCCCGTTGCCCCTCTTTTCCGCTTTCAGACGGAGGAGGAGGCGGTGCGACTGGCCAACGACACGCCGTTCGGACTGGCGAGCTATTTCTATGCGCGCGATGTCGGCCGGATCTTCCGCGTCGCCGAGGCCCTGGAATACGGCATCGTCGGCATCAATGAGGGGTTGATCTCCACGCCGGAGGTGCCGTTCGGCGGCGTCAAGGAAAGTGGCATCGGGCGCGAAGGCAGTCGCCATGGCATCGATGAGTACCTTGAGATCAAATACATGGCGCTCGGCGGAATTTAGCTCACATGAAGACCTATCAGCTTTACATTGACGGACGGTTTGTCGAGCCGCAGGGTGGCGAGTGGCTCGACACCGTCGATCCCTATCGCGGAGACGTGTGGGCCCGAATTCCCCGCGCGAATGCGACCGACGTCTCCCGTGCGGTAGTCGCAGCCAAGCGCGCCATGACCAGCGGACCCTGGGCGAGCTTCTCTGCGTCCAAGCGCGGCCACATCATCCGCAAAATTGGAGACCTCGTAGTTCAGAATGCCAAGCGTCTCGCCGAGATCGAAGTGCGCGACAATGGCAAGCTGCTGGCGGAAATGCACGGGCAACTCGATGCGATAGCGCAAAGCTGGTTCTATTACGCGGGACTAGCGGACAAGATCGAGGGTTCGTTCATTCCGATCGAGAAGGAAGGCACCGTGGCGTTCACGTCGCGCGAGCCGATCGGCGTGGTTGCCGCCCTCACAGCGTGGAACTCGCCCCTGGGATTTGTCGCCGCCAAGTGCGCTCCGGCTCTCGCCGCAGGATGCGCCGTCGTGGTCAAGCCTTCGGAGTTCGCATCGGCGAGCACGCTCGAGTTTGCCGCCCTCGTCGGGGACGCAGGGCTGCCAGACGGGGTTTTCAACGTCGTCACCGGTCTTGGTCACGAGGCGGGATCCGCGCTCGTGGAGCATCCGGACGTATCAAAGGTCACATTCACCGGGTCGGATACCACGGGAACGAGAGTTTATGAGACCGCTGCGCGCGGTATGAAGAGCGTCTCGCTTGAACTCGGGGGCAAGTCGCCGAACATCGTGTTCGAAGACGCCGACCTCGACCTCGCGGCTTCCGGCGCGATCTCCGGAATCTTCGGTGCTGCCGGTCAAATGTGCACGGCCGGATCGCGGCTACTGGTGCAGAAATCAATACGGAAGGTATTCACCGAAAAGCTGGTCGATCTGGCTCGCCAGGTGCGTCTCGGCGATCCCATGGATTCCCAGACCAATGTGGGTCCGATTGCGACGCCCCCGCAGTACCAGAAAGTTCTGGACTACATCGACGTGGCTCGAAAAGACGGGGCTCGCTGCATCCTCGGGGGCAAGCCCGCGACAGGACCCGGACTGATCGGAGGCCAGTTCATTGAGCCGACGATCTTCACCGACGTCGCCAACAACATGCGCATCGCACAGGAGGAGGTTTTCGGGCCGATCCTGTCGATCATCGAATTCGAAACGGACGAAGACGCCATCGAGATCGCCAACGACGTTGCATACGGGCTCGTCGCCGGCGTTTGGACGAATAGCATCGGGCGCGCGATGCGCATGTCGAAAGCGCTCAAGGTCGGAACGGTCTGGGTCAACACCTACCGTGCCTACAGTTACATGGTGCCATTCGGGGGCATGAAACGATCGGGCCTCGGGCGGGAGAGTGGGATCCAGGCCGTCGACGAATACCTCGAGACGAAGAGCGTCTTCATGTCGACGGCCGCCGACGCCCGCCGAAATGCCTTCGTTATGCGTTAGCCACTGCGTTGGTAACTGGCTGATTTGGGGGAGAATCTGTATCGATGAGCCAAAGCCTCTCAACTCCGACGGTTCATATCTCTCAGACTTCTGGCATCAGACTGAGCGGTCGCCGGATCGTCATCACCGGCGCAGCATCCGGGATCGGCCGGATGACGGCTCAGTTGTTTGCTGCCGAAGGGGCATCGCTCGCGTTGCTCGACCGCAACGGAAAAGGGCTTGCCGACGCAGCAGGACACGTGAGCGGTCTTGCCCTCGAAGTTGACATCACTGACGAAGCATCCGTTACGACGGCAATTGGGCAAGCAGCCCGAGCGATGGGAGGTATCGACGGCCTCGTGAACGCAGCCGGGATCATGTCCACCGGGCCAGCTGCGGACATGCCAGCTCATGCCTTCCGCAAGGTCATCGAGGTTAACCTCACAGGGACGTACATCGTCGCGCGCAGCTGTCTTCCTTGGATGGGGCGGGAAGCGTCCGCGACGATCGTCAACATCGCCTCCGCTCAGGGGCTTCTCCCCAATGCACCCGGCCATACAGCCTATGCGGCCTCGAAAGGGGGCGTGGTGAATTTGACGCGCGCGCTCGCCGCTGAGCTCGCACCTCTGATCAGGGTCAACAGTGTCTGCCCGGGCATGGTGGATACGCCAATGGCGGATGGCCATCGGGCAAACGTGGGCAACTACGCGCTAAAACGGCTGGCAGATCCGGCCGAGATCTCCCGCGCCATCCTGTTCCTGACCAGCACAGATTCCTCATACGTGACCGGTGCGGCGCTCGCCGTTGACGGCGGCCGGTCCTTTCATTGATTGAGATGCGGGTGTCGACAGTCGCCTACGGCTCACAATTCAATTCAGGACCGAGATCGATACCCGCAGCCGCGATCTGACTGACGAGATTGCGGCTTGCCTCATTCAGCGGATGCCGCTCGCGGAAGATGAGCGCAATATCGCGGTTGAGCAGGGGACCGGCGATGTCGAGAGCCATGATCTTACCCGCCTGGACATCGGAATTTATGGCCGAGGCCGGCAGCAAGGCGAGGCTGTCGCTTCCGGCGACGAGGGCCTTGATGCAGTTGACGGTCCCGCACTCCGTCAGCTGCGCCGGGAGATCAACGCCCTCTGACGCAACCAGTTTCTCCAGGAGGGTCCTCTGCCTGCCAACCATCTGGATGATCCACGGAAACTGGGCAAGACTTGACCATGAAGGCTTATCGAGTCCAAGGGCAGGATGATCCGGCCGAGCGATGACAAACAGGCGATCCCGGAACAGGACCCGTTGCTTCAGGCCTTCGAGGAATCCGTAGCATTCCGTCTGGGCGACGATGAAATCCACTTCCCCGCGCATGAGACTGAGCAGGAGCTCGAGTTGGATTTTTTCGGCGACGCGGAGGACTGTTTTCGGATGGTCGTCGCGCCACTTGCAGATCGCTTGCGGGACAATGTAATTCGCAAGGCTCGGCAGAGTACCGAAAGCCACAGCGCTGTCCCTGTGCCCGTCTGATTCCCTCATCCGACTTTCCGCAAGCTTCAACTCATCGCGGATCAGTCGCGCGTGAGCGTACAGGAGTTCTCCCATCGGTGTCGGCTTGACCCCGATCGGACTGCGCTCGAGAAGCTGACCGCCAAGGCTCTGCTCCAGGCGGTCGATCGAGCATGACAGTGCTGGTTGCGACATCAGCAGTTCCTTGGCCGCCTTCTTGAAGCTCCCGCTCTCGATGACCGACGCAAGATAGAGCAACTTCTTCGGATCCAATTTTTCCTCCCGATCTGATCGGATTCTTTTTTGTTCTTATGAGCGCCGCCCAAACGGTCGCCATTCCAACCGGGGCGGAAACAGGAACCGTATTTATTGCCCCTGTCCGCCGACGCCTTCAACGCGTCTGGATGGGGAGGGTATAGCATACGTTTATACCCCTTGCGACCTGGTCGGGGAGTAGAGATGATAGCCTGACCAGGGCACGCACCAATCTTCGAGCACTCTCGTGAGATGTCCCTTCGCGATGTGCGGCAGGGCCAGGTCTTCGGGTACGAAGGCAACGTCGAAGCCGGCTACCGCAGCATCAAGCACCTCGAAGATGCTGTTGAAGATCAGCCGGCCGTCGTCATGGGGCGACCGTTCGAAGCAAGCGCTCTCCCGCTTCGATAGACCAAGCTTCGCCGCAGCTTTCGTGAAACTGCGTTCTCGTCCTACGGCCTTGAGGTCGTCAAAACAGCCGCGATGCATCCATCACCTTCGTTCATCCGTCTGCACTCCGGCAGTGCGCGGCTGTCACGTAAGCCGTGCACAGGAACGGGAGCTTCCCGGTCGGTCAGCCCATCTCTCCGAACTTGATCTTCGACAGAGGCAGGCTGCGAATGCGCTGACCCGTCAGAACGGCGACCGCATTGGCGACGGCCGGCGGCACGCCGGGCAGTCCGGGTTCGCCGATGCCGCCCATGGGAGCGCCACTCTTGACGATGCGCACGTGCACGCGTGGCATCCGGTCCGGCGGGAGAATGGGATAGGCATCGAAGTTGCGCGCCTGCGGAGCCCCCTTGGCGTAGACGACCTCTTCCAGCAATGCCGACGAAAGGCCGAGCGCAACGGCAGAGTTGACCTGAGCTTCGATAATGCCGGGATTGACGATGCTGCCTGGATCAATAGCAACCCAGACATCATGCACCATGACGCTACCGTCCTTCAGCGAGACCTCCGCAATCGTTGCGACCTCGCTGCCGAACGGGGAGGCCATGGCGGCGCCGCGCGCCCGCTTGCTGCCGTCTGCCGCGCTGAAGGGGCCGCGCTTCCAGCCGCCCGAGAGATCGCCGACGGCCTCCAGCAGCGTCTTTTGGCGGGGCTTGTCGGCCAAGAGCCGCAGTCGCAACTGATAGGGATCCTGCTTGCCGGCATCAGCAAGCTCATCGAAGAATGTCTCGTAGAAGAAGTCGTTCATGGAGTGGCCGACCGAGCGCCAGAACCCGATGATGTTGGGGTCATCGACGAGGACGTGGGCAACGCGGCGGTTGGGGATCGCGTAAGGTTTGTCGGCGATCCCCTCGACGGCCGAACGGTCGGCGACGCCAGGTTTGCGGCCGAACCAGCGATCCACCGGTCCCTCACCAACGGCTTCAGCTTCGAGCGCGACGGGAATGCCATTGGCGTCGAGGCCGCCCCGGAAGCGTGCAAAGCCCATCGGGCGCAGCGCGTCGCGCAGAAATTCCTCTTCGCGGCTCCAGATGACCTTGACCGGACGCCCGACCGCTTTTGCCAGTAAAATGGCTTGCGGAAACGGATTTGCGGTGTCGTACAGGAAATGCCGGCCGAAGAATCCGCCCAGCATAGGAGAATGAATCTTCACCTTTTCAGGGGCAATGCCCGCAGCCTTGGCGGCTGCGTTTTGAAACAGTTCGGGCGCCTGGTTGGGCATCCAAAGTTCGAGCGTGCCATCTTCAATCCAGCGCGCGATCGCCGAGGGCGGCTCCAACTGACCGTGTGCCAGATAAGGTGCGTCATATTTCGCAGTCACCACATGCGCGGCGTCGGCGAGCGCGCCGGCGGCGTCACCTGCCGTGTCAGCGGAGATGCCCGGTCCGGGAGTGGCGTCCAGGAGGGCCTTGCGCCCCTCGGACGAGAAGTCCGCCGGCATCAAGCGCTGCGAGTTCGATGCGGACTCGCTCCACCTGACCTGCAACGTCTCGACCGCGCGCCGGGCATGCCACCAGCGATCGGCCACGACGGCCACGGCACCAGGCAGACGATGGACAGAGTGCACGCCGGGCATCGCTTTCACCTCGGCCTCATTGCCGAACCCGGAAGGATCGAGACCGCGGCGCGGAGCGTGCTGGATGGCAGCCTGCAGCATGCCGGCGATCGTGAGGTCGATGCCGTAGGTCACCTTGCCGGTGGATTTATCGCGGACGTCGAGGCGTGCAACCGGCTTGCCGATCCAGCGAAAATCCTTTTCGGAACGAAGCGTCACGTCCTGCGGGACGGGCAGGGCTGCCGCCTCAGAGGCCAGTGCACCGTATTGGACCGTGCGGTTGGAGACGGCGTGGCGAATACGTCCCGGCTCCGTTGTGAGGCTCGCGACAGGGACTCGAAGGCGAGCGGCCGCGGCCTGTAGCAGCATCTGCCGGGCGGAGGCGCCGACGCGGCGCATCGTCTGGTAGCTCGAGCGCACGGAGTAGCTTCCGCCGGTGAAGCGGTTGCCATTCACCAGCAGATAGTCTTTGCCGGGCGGTGCGCATTCTACGGTGAAGCTGGCCGGCTCGACGTCCAGCTCCTCGCCGACGATCTGCGCGAGTGCGGTGGAGATGCCTTGTCCGCCCTCGACGAAGGGACTGCGCAGCAAGACGGTGTTATCGGCACGAATTTCCAGGAATGCCGACACGCGCGGAGCGGCCTTGGCCCCGGCAGCAGCGGCCTGTGCCAGAACCTCGCCGGTCGGCAGCGTGACGCCAAGGACGAGGGCGCCTAGCGAAGCACCCAGGAAGCCGCGCCGGGAGAGGTTGACCGGTTGGCCTTCCGGCAAATCGGTGGCGGCGCGGAAATCGTGATTCATGTTATTCATCGTGCGCCTCCCCTCAGCCCTGCGCGACCTGCCGCATCGCGGCGGCGATTGCGTTATAGGTGCCGCAACGGCACAAATTGACCATCGCAGCGGCGACATCCTGAGGGCTTGGCTTGGGATTCTGCTTCAGCAATGCCGTCGCGGCCATCACCTGGCCGGACTGGCAGTAGCCACATTGCGGCACCTGGTTGGCAACCCACGCGTCGACCACGCGACGGCCGACCGTGTCCTCAGTGATCGCCTCGATCGTGGTGATGGATTGCCCGGCGACGCTACCGACCGGCGTAACACAGGAGCGCGTTGCCTGACCGTCGATCAACACCGTGCAGGCGCCGCACTGGGCGATTCCGCAGCCGTACTTCGTGCCGGTCATGCCGAGTTCGTCGCGGATCACCCACAGTAGAGGTGTGTCGTCTTCCATCGTAACCTGCAGAGTCTTGCCGTTGATGACCAATTCCATAGAGCTGCTCCTCAGATTGTCACCTGACGCCCGACTTGCGGTCTGGTACGAGCAAGACGTGGCAAAAGAAACAATGTCTACCCGGATTGCCAGCCTGGAATTAGATAGTCAGTTGCGATAGGACTTATGAGCTGGTTCGATAAATGATCTCAGGACGGCCGACTGTTTGCTGCCAACGCATGGTGGTTTGCATGAGGCCAGCCACATACATCAGCCCACGAAGTGGCCGCCAGTTCGTCGTCATTGCCGCCGGCGGCAATAAGGCGCTTCAGACGAAGCTTGGCAACGAGATCGTCGCTTTCGCATTGCCTCAAGAGATGCAATCAGACCAGTGACCGCGTTCGCGCGGCATGTTGGACCGCCTTGGCTTCGATACGAAAACGGCCAGCATCAAGGGGCCATTCTTGTTTCGGCGAAATAATCGCCGGCCGTCTCTGTCGGCCAAAGGACTGCTGGTGGTCCACGTCAAACGCAACTGCATAAAAGTATCAGTTTTTGCACCCAGGGCTCTAGCCGTGCTGGTCATCCAACCCGAACCTCAGGCAGGGCTCGGCATATCGAGACGATCATAACTCGTCGGAATACGCCTCCCAATCGTCTTTAAAAACTCAAAGACCTTCGGAGGAAATTCATGAAGTTGCTCGCAATTAGCTCCCTCGGCGCAGTTGCAGCCGTCGCCTTGGTGTCCGGCGCCATGGCGGAGACCAGATTGACGATCGCGACGGTCAACAACGGCGATATGGTCCGCATGCAGAAGCTGACCGATGATTTCACCAAGATGAACCCGGACATCGCGCTGAACTGGGTCACCCTTGAAGAGAACGTCCTGCGTCAGAAGGTGACGACCGACATCGCCACCAAATCCGGCCAGTACGACGTCCTAACGATCGGCACCTATGAGGTTCCGATCTGGGCTAAGAAAGGCTGGTTGGTGCCGCTCAACGATCTCGGCGCCGACTACAACGTCGACGACCTCCTGCCGGCTATCCGCGCCGGTCTATCGCTGGACGGCAAGCTCTATGCGGCGCCGTTCTACGGCGAATCCTCGATGATCATGTATCGCAAGGATCTGTTTGACAAAGCCGGCATCAAGATGCCGGAGAGCCCGACATGGGATCTTGTCGCCGACGCCGCTCGCAAGATCACGGACAAGTCCTCTGGAACCTACGGCATCTGCCTGCGCGGCAAGGCAGGCTGGGGTGAGAACATGGCCTTTCTGTCGGCGACGGCAAACTCGTTTGGCGCACGATGGTTCGATGAGAAATGGAGGCCGCAGTTCGATCAGCCGGAATGGAAGAACACCTTGAATTTTTACGTGAAGCTCATGCGCGATGCCGGTCCTCCCGGCGCCTCCTCGAATGGGTTCAACGAGAATCTTGCGCTCTTCAATGCCGGCAATTGCGGCATGTGGATTGATGCGACTGTCGCGGCCTCGTTCGTGACCAACCCGAAGGATTCAAAAGTCGCCGACCAAGTCGGCTTCGCTCTGGCCCCGAATACTGGTCTCGGAAAAAACGCCAACTGGCTCTGGGCCTGGTCGCTTGCAGTACCCGCGGGCTCGCAGAAAGCCGCAGCGGCGAAGAAATTCATCGCTTGGGCGACGAGCAAACATTATCTCGAACTCGTCGCTTCGAAGGACGGCTGGGCCAATGTGCCTCCAGGCACACGCAAGTCGCTCTACGAGAATCCCGAGTATCAGAAGGCCGCGCCGTTCAGCAAGCTTACCCTGGATTCGATCAACTCGGCTGACCCTGCCCATCCCACCGTAAAGCCGGTCCCCTATGTCGGCATCCAGTTCGTCGCCATCCCGGAATTCCAGGCCATAGGGACCGCGGTCGGCCAACAATTCTCGGGTGCTCTCGCCGGCAGCAGTTCGGTCGACGACGCTCTCGCGGCCGCGCAGAACATTGCGACCCGCGAGATGACCAAGGCCGGCTACATCAAATAGTTCGTTTCTCCCTGGACGCTGTCGCGTCCACAGACCTGGGCTGCCCGGCATACCGGGCAGCCTCCTTGGACAGGAAAGCGAAATCCACGTTTTGCGGCTGATAGGAAGAATCCGGCAATGAGGTTGAGGAACAAGGTTGCGTTCATCACGGGCGGAGCGCGTGGCATTGGGCGGGCGTTCGCAGAGGCCTATGTCCGGGAAGGCGGCACGGTTGTCATCGGGGATATCGACCTGGGCGCCGCAGAACGGGCTGCCGCGGAAATTGGACCAGCTTGCTCTGCGGTATACATGAACGTGGCTGATTTCGGGTCGATTCAAGCCGGTGTCGATTCGGTTGTCGATAGAGCCGGCAAGATCGACATCCTTGTCAATAACGCTGCTCTGTTCGATCTCGCTCCGATTGTAGACGTCACGCCGGCAAGCTATGATAGGCTTTTCAGCGTCAATGTGCACGGTGTGCTCTTCACCATGCAAGCCGTCGCGCGGCACATGATCGCGTCAGGCAGAGGCGGAAAGATGATCAATATGGCGAGCCAGGCGGGTCGGCGCGGCGAGGCGCTGGTCGCCGTGTATTGCGCCACCAAAGCCGCTGTCATAAGTCTCACGCAATCAGCGGGGCTGAACCTGATCAAGCACGGGATCAATGTGAACGCCATTGCTCCAGGCGTCGTCGACGGCGAGCATTGGGATCATGTCGACGCCCTGTTTGCTCAATACGAAGGCCTCCCGAAAGGCGAAAAGAAGCGTCGTGTCGGCCAGGATGTCCCTTTTGGCCGAATGGGAAAGCCGGAGGACCTGGTCGGATGCGCCGTTTTCCTGGCGAGCCCGGAAAGCGATTATGTCGTGTCGCAAACCTTCAACGTCGATGGCGGGCAATGGATGAGTTGAGGGGAGGGGACTTCGCCCAACAGGCGATATCGAGGTTTGCGCTGCTTTCGGATGCCCACCCTGCTACGCTTCCTCGGCTGAATCGACGGCCATGAAGCTGGAAACGCGCGGCGATGGTGAAAACCGTCAACAATGCGAAAGTTGACCGAAGGGCGGGCGAAGCTCAACCCCGGTTTGAGCAAGTCCTGACGGCGGAAAACGAGACGTTCCTCTGGCGGATCGACGATTATCCCTGGGCACGTTCTGTATGGAATTTTCACCCGGAGTTCGAGATCCACCTGATCCGCAAGTCAACCGGCACGGTATTCATCGGTGACTACATCGGCGAATTCTCGCCGGGCCATCTGACGATCGTCGGCAGCGGCCTCCCCCACAATTGGGTTTCTCACATTCGCACGGGCGAGATCGTCGCGGCCAGGGACCTCGTCGTTCAGTTCGATCCCGAGAAGCTGAAAAAGGCAAGTACCCACCTGCCCGAGGTTGCAGCGCTGGAGAAATTTTTCGAGCTGGCGCTGAGAGGAATCTTGTTTTCCGGAGATACGGCTCGCATCGGCGCAGATGCGCTTGAGGCGATGGGAAATGCGAGGGGGCTCGATCGATTGAACCGATTCCTGCAGCTCCTCGAACTATTGGCAACCTCCAGCACCTGTCAGGTTCTTTCGTCTCCGGAATTTTTTCCGGATCTGAACTCTTCGGCCCTCGACATCATGCAGCGTTGCAGCAGTTACATATACGACCGTATGGCGACCGACCTGTCTCTTCCCGATGTGGCCAAGGTGGCGGGCATGACCGAAAGTACATTCAGCCGCTTCTTTCAGACGAACTCGGGCCGCAGCTTCACAGATTATTTGACCGAGTTGCGGATTGGCCGCGCTTGCCGGCTTCTGGCTGAAACACAGCAGCCGGTCTCAGGCATTTGCTACGAGGTGGGTTATCTCAATCTGTCCAACTTCAATCGGAACTTCCTGAAGCGACGGGGAATGACGCCATCGCAATATCGGGATCTCGCTCTTCGCAAGTGTCCGCCCGGTCATGGTCCGTGCCCGAAAGGAGCTAGATGATCTTTGCTTGTGACGGAGCTATCGTAGACCTTTTCGTGACTGAAGCTCGTCGCCGCCAATTGGCGGCAGACGCGCGGCCGCACCCGATCCCTGTGTGAGTATCCGCGTTGGCCCAAGTACTCGGGCAAAGGCTCGGAGGATCGGGCCGGGCGCTTCACCTGCGAGGCAAATTAAGCAAGCGGGAGCCGTCGCTCGCCCTTGGATGAGACGACCCTCGACCGATGCGAACGTCGACGAATTGGCCGTGCTAAAGTCCAGCGGCGCCTCACCGGAGGTCCTATTGATCTGCTGCTTTACCGCTGGCGTTCAGTTCTCATATTGCCCACGAACCGGCCGACCGATCCACGTGCTCATGCTGTTGCCTCAATTAGCAATTTGAGAGGGTTGCCGGTCTCCGATTTGAACCTATCGGTACGATCGAGCCGAATGTTCTGCGACCATAAGACTCGCAACCGCCATTCTGACAAAGAGAAATTCTGTAGTGATCTCAATCGTCCAAAACGCGGAGACATGTCAGAACGGCTCTTGAAAACATTGCGATATTCGGCGACTTTCAAGCTGAATACGAGGGGTCGATTCCCTTTCCGTTTCACACACAGCGACTCAACAATAGCAGCTCTGAACCAAGCCATTCGCGGCAAGCGCTCGTTCTCCTTGAGAGCGCCGCAACGAAATCGCAACGAATTGGGTGAAACGACCGTGAACAAAACGTGGCGCAAGCGCATGCCAGAGCGATAAATATCAACTGCTTAGAAGATACTCACTGCGTTCGGGACGCAGGGGTCGCAGGTTCGAATCCTGCCACTCCGACCATTCTTCCAAAAGTCGACGTTTTCCAGAGGCTTGGCGGACCGGCCGCCGACGCCTCGGGAGCGCCTTTTTGCAACGATTTTCAGGGCGGGTCCACGGCCGATTTGGCCCAAGCAGGGACGTCTGTGCGCGTGGCATGGCTCCCGCGACCGATGCGCCTTGGCCATGCCGATTGCGATCGCCCCCGTGCAGGCCGCGCGATCGTGCAGGTTGGCGCATCTGACCCGCCTGCAGCCCTGGCACTCCGTTTGCTCAGTCAGGACCAAACACAGCCCCTAGCGGAGGGACTGTTTCAGGTTGAGGCAAACAATGACAGAAGTGTCCCGTTTCGGCTCCACTGGAGAGCTTCGGCTTAGCGCGCTGATTGCGGATCTGTGGTGGCGCGTTCAGCTCATGAATTCCGACATCCTCGAGGAAGAGGCCAAGGCCGGGGTGTTCGACAGGCAGCACCCGTCCTATCCGTTGCTCGCGGCAACCCTTCGGGTACGACGTGACAATCTCGTGTCGACGATAAATGCACTGGAGGAGCGCGCGAAATCGGCCCGCGCCGCTTGAGGCGCGGCACTACCGCCGCGCCACCAGCACGCCCACCAGAAACGCCACCATCAGCGCCGGCAGCGGCGCCTCGCGCACCATGCTGCGGACGACGTCCGACCAGTGCTGCTCCGGCACCAGCCTTGGCGACCTGACTTCCGCCATCGGCGTCATGCCCCAATCCGACGCGAGGTCGGCGATCTCGCTCGCAGCCAAACGCGAGCCGTCGCGGACGCGGAAGACGGCGGCCTCCGATCGCTCGCGTGGCGCCAGCGCCATCAGCGTCGCGACCGCCGTGCGCAACGTCATCTCGCCAAAACCCTGCAGCCTTACCGACTCCTCGGGGTCGGATGTCATGCGAAATCCCTCACAGCGCGAAGTGGTGCGCGATGGTGAATGCCGCCGTCGCGCACAGGACCAGCGTGGAAACCGCGCCGGCCACGCCGCGCGCGAGATGGGCTCGCGTCAGGTGCCTGGTCATGATTTGCTCCATGCTCTGATGGAAATGGCGGCGGCGGACGTTGGTTCCCGACGCAACGCCGAATCGCCGCAGTCCCGCCTACTTCCGCAGCAGCTCGCTCAGTGCCGCCGTCGCCTCGGCACAGCGGATGTCGTCGATCTCGCGCGACAGGCTGAGTGCGCTTGATCTGAGCTCTTCGACCTTCCAGTTCTCAGGATGCTGGCTTTCGAGCTGACTGAGACGCTTGTTCAGATCGTCCAGTCGCGATTGAAGCTGCCCGATGCTGGCGGCCCCGTTCACTTTCCAAACGCGTTGTGCACGCATCGTAGTTCCCCTGTAGTCTCACGGCGTTGTGAGCGGGGTTCGTGGCCGCAATGGGAGTTTCTCTTGTCCGGCTTCAGACCGTGGGGAACCGTTGCAAATCGGCAACGATGGTTCCCCGACTGGATGCGCAAGCCGGCTCACCCTTGCGCGACGAGCGCCACAGGTGCGGAATCTGCATGTCGGCGATCACGACAGCGCGCCGCGCGATAACGCGTGGCGACGCAGGTCGAGGAAGCGAAGGAAAAACGCGTGGCGAGATTTGTGACTATTGCGGCCGGCCAGCTTGGCCCGATTGCCAGGGCTGAGACGAGGACCGAGGTCGTGGCGCGCCTGATGGCGTTGATGCGCCAGGCGAAGGCTTGCGGCTGCGACCTGATCGTCTATCCCGAGCTCGCGCTGACCACGTTCTTTCCGCGCTGGTATTTCGAGGACCAGGCGGAGATCGACGCCTTCTTCGAGCGCGAGATGCCGGGGGCGCAGACGCGAGCGCTGTTCGACCTCGCGCGCGACATCGGCATCGGGTTTTACCTCGGCTATGCCGAGCTGACGGTCGAGGCCGGCGTCACCAGGCGCTACAATACCTCCATCCTGGTGGACAAGAGCGGTGCGATCGTCGCGAAATACCGCAAGGTCCATTTGCCCGGCCATGCCGAGCATGAGCCATGGCGCGAATTTCAGCATCTGGAAAAGCGTTACTTCGAGCCCGGCGGCGGTTTCGGCGTGACCACTGCCTTCGGCGGCGTGATGGGAATGGCGATCTGCAACGACCGCCGCTGGAGCGAGACCTATCGCGTGATGGGCCTCCAGGGCGTCGAGATGGTGATGATCGGCTACAACACGCCGGTGCACAATCCGCCCGCGCCCGAGCACGACGATCTCTCGCTGTTCCACAATCACCTGGTGATGCAGGCCGGCGCCTACCAGAACGGTACCTTCGTGGTCGGCGTCGCCAAGGCCGGCATCGAGGAGGGCGTCGACCACATCGGCGGCAGCTGCATCATCGCGCCTTCCGGCGAGATCGTGGCGGCGTGCACCACCAAGGGCGACGAGATCGCGCTGGCGCGCTGCGACCTCGATCTCTGCAACTCCTACAAGCGCACCACCTTCAATTTCGACGTCCACCGCCAGCCCCGCGCCTACGGGATGATCGTGGAGCGCAAGGGCGTGACCACGATGGCCGACGGCACGCCGGTGCGGCCGAAGGGGTGATGCTCCTGTAGCCCGGGTGAGCGCAGCGATACCCGGGACCGCTATGGCTGGTGGCAAGGCCCCGGATGTCGCTGCGCTCATCCGGGCTACGAGATCTTGCCCGACGGGCAAAACACTCGCGAAGCTGTCAACCCGCCTGCGCAAAAATATTCCACTTTACCGAAATTCGGAATTGCCGTATGTGTCGCCCATCCCGGCTCATCCTTGAGGGGCGATCATGTGGTCGTCATGTTCGCGAGCCGGGCTTTGCGGTGGACGCGGCAGCGTCGGGCGCGAGAGTTGCGGGCAGGGCGGATTGCTCTCCGTGAGCCCCAAGGCTTCGTGCGGACGAACGGCGCTGNCAGGTTCGTCTCGCCAGCAGGTTTCCGGCTCCGTCGACAGGGCTGGAAAAACCGCGGCGAAATGGCGAGCCGTGCGTACGGCAAAACCGTGTGGTCCTGGCCGTCGTTGCTACGGTCAAGCTCTTGCGGAGGCGGCAGTCGCGTCAACCGGCGCGATGCCGGTGAATTCCGCGAAGGCGA